>NZ_JBDPMC010000030.1:0-78761 GCF_039871625.1 Micromonospora sp. B11E3
TCTGTGAGAGGACCACTTCATACCGGGGTTCTGCGTCTTTCCCTTGCACCACAACGGGTCCGGGCGTGTCCGCACCGGCCACCAGCACCGCTACCCGCCGCACTCACACCGTTACGCGGAAAGGCTCACTGACCGTTAACCGCGTCGAGCGCGAGCACATGAGCGTTCAGGGTGACGACGAAGACCTTTCCCTTGGCCACCGCGACCCCGCGGTTGACGTTGCCGCAGCACAACGGGGTATCGAACGGGATCGCATGCTTGTACTGCCATAGTTGTTCGCCGGTCCGGGCGTTGATGGCCCAGACCCAGCCGTCCCAGCCCGAGACGTACATGATTCCGTCCACGACGATGGGAGCGGCCTCGAACGCGTACGTCGACTGGCCCGCGTGCATGCCGAACGTGCCGAACTGAAAAGCCCACGCCGGAGCGAGTCGTTTGACGTTCGCAATGTTGATCTGGTCCAGCGGGCTGAACCGCTGCCCGTCATAGGCGCCGTAGTAGGTCAGCCAGTTCTGCGGTTCCGACCGGGCCTGGAGGATGCGTTCGTACGTGACATGGCGAGCCACCGGTGGCGCGAACCCGACCAGTTGGCTCACCGATCCGAAGTTGACGGCCGACCCTGCCTCTACATATTCCATCAGCTGCTCACTTCTACGGTCGTGGCTGTTCTGGACGGTCCAGGCGGGCCTGGCTCGGAACGTCACCCAGTACGACGATCGCCCCTTCCAGTCCTCGGCCCTCATCATTGGCGATAGGGGAACTGAACCAGTAGTAGCCCGGGCCGTCGAGGTTAATGGTGGCCGTTCCTCGTGAATAGATCGGCAGCCCCAGCCACTGACTGTCCCCATTGCTCGGAAAGAGCGCGGCGTGCCCGTTCTGGTCATCGTTGGTGACCTCGATTTCGAGGTCGCCCCCATGGGGCATGACGATAACCGCTGGCTCCCAGACCATTTCATCCAACGGAATCCGGAGTTTGGCGCTCATCCGGCCGTCCGGTCCCTCCTCGGCGTGTTCGAGGCCGCCGTGGGCGAGGAGTCGACCAATCGTCGCCCCGTTCTGCCTGTCCAACCCGAGCTCGCTCAGTGCGGCGGATATCTTATCCACAGTCGGCATCGAACCATCTCCTAAACCCCGAGTTCGCGCGTTCCCTCGATGAGCGGCGTCGCCCCGACACCGTCGGCAGGTTCATCCGGGCGGGACATCCCGGTGCCACCGCCCTGGTCGCTGCACCAGTGCCCGCTGCAACCGGCATCCATGTCGGCTTCGCCTCGACCACTCGCCACCTCACCGACTCCACCTTCCTGCTGCCGGCAGGCTTTCGCCCCAAAATCCGGATAACGCTGAAGAGCGCATGTGCGTAGGGTATGGTGGGCCGGATAAAGAGGCTTCTCCGCCATGATTTCCGACCTTTGGGAAGACGGACGGGCGGTTAATGATTCGGTTCGGCGCAGGTGCACCAGGATCCGAAGGAGTCGGGTCGCCAGCGCGGCGGGCTGGGGTGCCGGTCGCATCGAACCACGAGAAGCTGGTAAACGACCGGAAGGGAAATACTGAGGTGACAAGCGTTGCAACGCGGTCAGATGTGACGATGGATCAGGCGCAGATAGTCCTGGAGGCGAGCGTGCGGAAGGCACGCGAGCTGAATCTGCTGATGAATATCGCTGTGGTCGACGTGGGTGGCAACCTGAAGTCGTTCACCCGAATGGACGGCGCCTGGCTCGGCAGCATCGACATCGCGATCAAAAAAGCGCGTACGGCGCGGCTCTTCGATATGGCGAGCGGGGAACTCGGCCCCTTGGTTCAGCCCGGTCAGCCGCTTTATCACATCGAGTTCTCGAACCAGGGTCTGATTACCTTCCCGGGCGGGATTCCGCTGAAGGACGGTAACGGCCAGGTGGTGGGTGCCGTGGGCGTGAGCGGCAGCACCGTCGACAACGACCAGGTGGTGGCAGAGGCGGGCGTGTCGGCGTTCAGCGCGATGGCAGCGTGAGCCCCCGTCTGGGTTGCCCGTCACGGCGGGGTCACTGGGTAGGTGCCCGGGAGTTCGGATACGCGGCTGCGCAAGACGGTTCAGGCGGTGGTGGGGGTCCACGCGGCATTGTTGTCGAACGGCACCGCCGGGTTGGTGACGAATCGCAGGTAGTCGTCGCGGCAGGGCCCCGGCAAAGTCGTGGCGGTGTCTGACCTGAGTGGACTGGAGTAGAAGCGCCGTTGTTGATGGCAGCAAGACGGGCAGTGCACCGGCTCTGACCGTGTCCGAAGCCGCTGGCGGACTACTCGCTGCGCTGGCCGATCTGCCTGATCCACGGGCCCGGCGAGGTGTGCGACACCGGTTGACGGTCGTGGTGAGCGCTGCGGTGTGCGCGGTGGTGGCCGGCAACCGGTCGTACACTGCGATCGCTGAGTGGGTCGCCGACGTGCCGGCGGCGACCGCGTTCGCGCTGGGCATGGCCCCGGATCGGCGCCCGTCCGAGGCGATGATCCGCCGGCTGTTGCAGGCCATCGACCCGCAGGTACTGACCGCGGCGGTCAGCGTCTGGCTTGCCAGCCGGGCTGCTGCCGGCACGTCGGCGTCCCGGCGAGCGATCGCCGTCGACGGCAAGACCCTGCGCGCTCGCGCACCACCGACAGCACGGCCCGGCATGTGATGGCCGCCTGCGATCAGGCGGCCGGCGTGGTCCTGGCCAGTACCGACGTCGACGGCAAGACCAATGAGATCACCCGATTCCAGCCGCTGCTCGACCAGATCGGCGACCTGCGCGACACCGTGATCACCGCAGACGCGCTGCACTGCCAGCGTGAGCACGTCGACCACCTCGCCGAACGCGGCGCGCACTGGATCCTGACCGTCAAGGGCAACCAGCCGAGGCTGCACCGCCAGCTCTCCGGTCTACCCTGGCGGGCCGCCCCGGACGTCTTCCGCGACACCGACCGCGGGCGCGGCCGCCGCGAGATCCGCACCGTGAAGGCCCTGACGATCTCCACCGGCATCGACTTCCCACACGCCGCCCAAGCGCTGCAGATCCGCCGCCGCAGGCGGCGCCTGGACCAGCCGAAACGCTTCACCACCGAGACCGTCTACGCCATCACCGACCTGCGCGTGCACCAAGCGAAACCGGCACAACTGGCTGCCTGGATCCGCGGCCACTGGTCGATCGAAAACAAGATCCACTGGGTGCGGGACGTCACCTACGACGAAGACCGATCCCAGATCCGCACCGGAACCGGACCCGAGGTCATGGCCGCCTTACGCAACGCCGCCCTGCTCGGCGAGTTCGGCCGGATCGGGGTCGGTGTCGGCGGCGCGGGCAGCACCCCGACGGTGTCCATCGCGGCGGTGCCCCGTTTACGGTTCGCCGTCAGAAGAACATCCGTGCCGGTGGAGGCCGAATGCAGCCAGGCCAGCCGGCCCTCGACACGCATCCCGGTCTCGTCGAAGCAGGCCACCCGGGCGGCGGCGATCCGATCCCGGATCACCGGCAGGACACGCTCGATGATGCCCAGAGCGCTGCGTTTGACCCAGCAGTCCACCGTCGCCTCGGTGCCGCGAGCGCCGAACAGGTCCCGCAGCGCGGCCGCGGTACGAGACACCGACAGGAACTGCCCGTGCAGCAGGTACAACCCCGATCGCGGCCAGGCGTGGCCCGTAGGCCGCTGGTGCGGTTACACGGCGGGCGCCCAAAGGCGTCTCCCCTTTCGCCGGTCCATGTCCGGCCCAGTTTCCGTAGCTGATCCGTCTGGTTGCGCGGCCCGGTGAGTCGACCCTCAACTGTCGAACACGGCCAGCACCAGGGCCATGATGACGGTTGCTGAACCGCCCAATAGATCGGAGCGGATGCGAATGAGGCGGGAAGCTGCCCGCCCGAGCCGCAACCCGGCGAACGCCATCAGGGCCGTAATGGCGCCGAAGACCGATGCCGCGAGCCAGGGCGAGAAGCCGAGCAGGCCCAGGCTCGCGCCCGCCATGACGTTGTCCAAGCTCAGCGGCAGCGGCAGGCCAAAGATCATCCAGGAATGCGTCAGCTCCTCCGGACGGGCGCTTCGCAACGCCCGAACGAGGAGGTACAGACCGTACGTACCTAGCAAAATCGGTCCCAGGTAGCCGGCGATCAGCTCGATGGCCTGACTGGCCTGACGTCCAGCCAGCACGCCGACCAGGGGTGCTACCCCGTCGCAGACCCCGAACATCAAGGCCACCAGCGCCGCTTGGCCCTGCCTGAGCCCCAGCGGACCGAGCGCAACAGCTGTCCGGAAGTTGTCCAGGCTGAGGATGAACCCGAGGATCAGAAGGTTGGCGAGCACGCGGCCTCCTCACTGTCAACGGCCAGTTGGATCTCGCGTGGCCGGCCGGGAGCCGCCGTTGGCGGCCACGGGCTTCTCCCCATCGGCGGCGAGATGAATCCGAACAGCGCTGGATTTCTGCCGAGGTCCCCGTAGCGCCACGCACTGGTCTCGCCTTCCCGGTGGACGATCGGGTGCGAGGCACCGCAAGTGCCATCCCGATGGGTGCGGGACGGGCAGGGGTTCTGGTAGACCTTGGTCAGCCGCCGCAGGGGTGGGTCGACGTCCTGCACCTGCCGGACGATCCGGCCGCCTGGCCCGCGGTCGGCAAGACGGAGCTCTTCGGGGCGCCGTTGCGTTGTGGGATCGGAAGATGCGTGAAGCCTGTGCCGGGTGGGCGGTCAGATCGCTTGGGCGAGTTCGGCAAACGCCGCTGCGACCCGCAGAGCGGGCGGGGTGTCGATGGCGAGTTCGTAGTGGCCGCGGCGGAGGTTCTGCATGAAGGCGTGTCCGGCGATGATCACCTGCGCTGTCGTGTCCGTTCGTAGCCCGCGCATCGGTCTCAACCGGTGAGGTCCTGGGTCACCCGCGGGGAGCCGTAGGTGCCGCCGGAGGCGTCGAACGCTGCCCGGATCGCCTCGTCGAGCGCATCGCGGCGGGTCTGCCGTGCGGTGGGCCGCCGGTCACGCCACTTGTAGAACCACGACTGCGACAGCCCCAGCGCCCGGCAGGTCACCGCGTGCGGCACGGCATGCTCGGTCCTCTGGGCGGCGACGAAGCGGGCCACGATCACTTCGTCGCCTCCTTGACCCACAGGACCACGGATCGCTTGAGGACATCACGCTCCATCGCCAGCTCAGCGTTTTCCTTACGCAGCCTGGCCAACTCGGCGCGTTCGTCCTCACCGAGACCACCCGCGGCGGCCTCGCCCCGAGCCCGACGCTCCTGCGCCACCCAGTTCGCCAGAGTGCCGCTGTTGATACCCAGATCCCGAGCGACCTGCGCGATCGGCTTACCCGTCTCCCGCACGATCCGCACAGCGCCCTCACGGAACTCCCGGTCGAACCGTCTCCTCGTTTCAGCCATGACCATCTATCCCCTTAGGTCCGGCCTCCACGCTATCGGGGGAACCTCAGGCCGCGGTGGTGGCCACGTTGACGATCAGGTTCGGCGCCGGACGGGGACCGGTCTCACCGTCAGGGCCGCTGGTAGCGTCCGGTTCGTCGTGGTGGTCGCAGGTTTCGGTCAGGTGGACCTTGTAGCCGTTCCAGAACAGGTCGTCGCCTTTGGCGGCCCACCGGGTGTCGGTGTCGTACGGCGAGGTGATCCGTGTTCTGGCGGGCGGGAGACCGTCCGTGTCCGCCTCCCGCCGCCGGATCACCTCCCGCCCCCTGCTATCGGTGGTGATCAGATAGTTCTGCACCAGCACGACCCGCAGGGCCTGCACGGTGGGCAGTTCGGCCAGCCATGCCGGAGCCTGCGCAGCGAACACCGCGCGTAGCAGGGCGACGGCGTCGGTGCCGTAGACATGGGCGAGCCGGTCCCGCTTGGCCTGCGAGGCGGGCAGCCGCCAGGAATCGATACGCGGTCCGTACCGGTGCGCCCACTCGCCGACGTCGATCACCGTGGCCAGCCAGTCCGGTGCGGCCATCGATAACGTTTCCAGGCAGGCCCGTACCGACTCACCGGCCAGTTCGAGGCGGTTGAGGTCACGTACCGCGCTGATCACGTGGGTGGAGTCGGTGCGTTGTTTACCACCGGCGCCGATCAGACCCTGGCCGGCCAGCACGGTCAGCATCCGGGTGAAGACCAGTTCTTCCATGCCGTGCTCGACCAACCGGGCCCGGAACTTGCACAGCACGCTGGCGTTGAAGCCGGGATCGGTCAACTCCAGGCCGAGCGCGTACTTCCAGTCGATAGCCCGCGCGACCATCTGCGCGGCCTGCCGATCGGTCAGGTTCTCCGTGTATTGCAGGGCGGTCACCAGCGCCAACGCGCCCGGAGACTCGGCCGGGGCGCCCCGGACACCGAACGCGGCGGCGAACTGCTCATCGGTGAACACCTCGCCCAGGTGGTCGCGGGCGGACATCGCCACACTGCCGTTCGGGAACGCAGCCCGGGCCACCTGCACCGTCTGCTCCGGAATCTGGACCCGCGACCGCGGCTGCATCGACACTCGCACACCCCTCCGCATGGCCGGAAACGACAAGAACACGACCGCGAACAGGGATCATCACCCAGGAACCGGCCAGGCAGAACGATCCCGACGGCGTGTCACGAATTCGGCAGCAGAGTCGTCAACCCACCTGCCGTCGGTGGCGTCCCAGAACGGGTGGTGCTAGGTCGTCTTCACCACCGTCGTTTTGCCGGTCTCGGCGTCGCGCACGGTGACATCGGTCAGGTCACGATCCTGGTTGACGTGCAGCTGGGTGACCGGCTTCGCCGCACTCCGGCCGGTCTCCGGGTCGGTCGCGGCGACCTCGTCACCATGCTTCAGATCCTCGATCGGCTTACTACTGCCATCGGCCAGCAGCACCCGGGTCGACGGATCGAACCGCGGACTGACCTACGCCGTCGTCGGCAAGGGCACCTTCGTCCATCCCCAGGCGCCCGAACGCATCGGCACCGACGCCGACGGCCACCCCATCGCGGCCACGACCCAAGCGCCGGTCATCAGCGACAACCCGGCCCTGAACCGGCGCCTCGCCCTCTACCTCCTGGAACGGGAGCGCATCAGCGGCAAGATCGTCGACGCGTTCATGAACAGGGACACCACTGCAGCCTGGCAAGCCACCGAAGAACTCGCCACTCTCCAACACGCACACACCGACCTCGCCGACGACCTCGCCGCCTACGAAGCCAACCTCGGACGAGCCGCCAGCAGCGGAACGCCCGAACCCGCCGAGCAGCCGGCACCGACGAAGCAGCGCCGCAACCCCAAGGCATAGCCCAGCAGCCCCGCCGCCAACGGAGCCACTGGGCTAAAGATCGCTTCATAACCAAGAACGGCCCGGCTTCGCCGGGCCGCGCGCACGCGCCCGTGCAACGGCCAGGGCCGGCCAGGCGACATATCCCAGTCGAAGCGATCGAGGCCGTGGCCCATCACGGGTCAACTCACGCGACGGGTTCCAGGGATCGACGCCACGCCGCTACGCGCCGTGCC
Organism: Micromonospora sp. B11E3; assembly: GCF_039871625.1. Classification (NCBI taxonomy): domain Bacteria; kingdom Bacillati; phylum Actinomycetota; class Actinomycetes; order Micromonosporales; family Micromonosporaceae; genus Micromonospora; species Micromonospora sp. B11E3. The sequence goes on from NZ_JBDPMC010000030.1 coordinate 7,445, forward strand.
AACGATCAGCCGCAACTTCGGCATCCAGCCTGGACAGTTGGATCGGTACATTTGCACATGTTCCGGGCATCTGACATCAGCCCTGACAGCAACCGGGGCACACGACCATGCACCTCAACACACGCAGCTACCATGCGAATCGCTTATCGGAGCATCTCGTTGCATTGTTCGAATCCCAAAGGGAGGAGGACTCGGCGGGCATTCATGTCCCGACCGAGCCCCCCGTTAATTCTAGACTCAAACAAAGCTGGATAGGTCGCGGGGTTGGTCCGGTGTTTTCTGGATAAACGTCGCGTCACGCCGATCCCCCATCGTCGCGGAAGATGTGGGGGCATCAGCAGCAGCCGAGCGCTTCAGGAAACTCTGCCAAGCGATTCGATTCGCAGACCTGCCACTTCACAAGTCCACTGGAGTACACGCGTCGGAACAGGATCGTCCGCCTGCTCAATGTCAACGGTCAGTCGCTGGTCCTCTAATCGCGCACCGACAATAGTCCACATCTCGTTGTCGCGCTGGAACCAGTACAGCCACTCACCCAACTCCCATCCGCGAGCATCTTCCATCTGCGCCTTTTGAGCTAGTGGAGCTTCGCGCCACCGATTCAGCCACGCCTCATTCTCTTCGGGCGTCAACTCTTCGGCAAAGTGATCAAGGAGCCACCTGGGCAAGCGAGCCCTCCAGGAATCTTCGTCAGGCTCCATTACTCTCGCCTCAGCCAGAAGGAGAAAGAGGTCTCGCACCTCCTCAAGCGTCACGCCGAAATCGGAGGATTCTACCGCTACAAGTTGACTACGCACAGCTATGACCGCCTACGACCACTTCCGGGGATAATGTTGTCGAACATCATCTTAATATGCTGCGGCCTGAGCATATATTGGTCCGCCGCTTGGGTGGTGTCCACGACAAGGGGTTGATCGGGAAACTTCTTGGCCTGACTCTCCGGCACCGCGTTATTCCGCAGCCAATCACGGAACTCGCTCTTGACGTCGAACTCTTTGATCTCCGAATCCGCAAATCCCTGCCCCAGGCGCTTTTGCAAAAATTGTTCTGCCCTCTCCTCGACACCAAAGTTCAAGAAGATCGGCTTCTTGGCGTCCCGGAGGAGCACGCCGCCGTCATCCCTTACCCGAACCCTTTCGTTGCCCGCACCCTCGACACGGTAAACGGTACATACGTCCTTGTTGTTGTGGACGAGGACCGGCGTGTCACCGGTGATCACATAGTACGTGTGGATGTCGGCGACGGTGAGGTCGTGCATCCGCTTGTCGCCGGTGTAGTTGCGTACCTCGACGACGGTGAGCTGATCTCCGGGGCCACCGCCGCCCATGCCGGCGCCGGTGCCGTCGCCTTCCAGGCGCGCTTGTCGTCGTGCACGAGCAGCCGGTGGCCGACCGCGAGTTTCGCGGCGTCGACCCACCTGCCGTCGGTGGCGTCCCAGAACGGGTGGTGCTGGGTCGTCTTCACCACCGTCGTCTTGCCAGTCTTGCCATCGCGGACGGTGACGTCGGTCAGGTCACGATCCTGGTTGACGTGCAGCTGGGTGACCGGCTTCGCCGCACTCCGGCCGGTCTCCGGGTCCGTCGCGGCGACCTCGTCACCATGCTTCAAATCCTCGATCGGTTTACTGCTGCCATCGGCCAGCAGCACCCGGGTCGACGGATCGAAACTGTGCAGCGGCGCGCAGCCCGCCGAGTCGTCATCCTGGCGGTGCCGCCCCTGATAACCGGGCCCACCGGACGATCCACCCGCGGAAGCGGCCCTGGCCCCACCACCACTGGTGGCGTTCGAGCCCCTGCCGCCGGCCTTCACGTCACCACTGCCCGAGGCACGTCCGCCCAGTCTGGGCAGGCGGCTTCCGGCCGCGGCAGCGGCCTTCGCCCCACCCGCCGCCGCACGGAGGCCACCGCCGAGGCGGCTCAGGCCCGCCGACAGCGCGCCGTCCAGGCCGCCCTCGATCATCGTGCCGGCCAGACCGCTCCAGGGGAACTCCTGATCGCCCCGGGAGACGTCGACCATGAACCCGGTACCGGCGGCCATCGCACCGGCCGCGGCCCCGGCCAGGATCAGACAGCCCACCCCGGTGGCGCACAACGCGCCGATGGCGAACCGCCGCGACGAGCCCCGCCGCCGCGGTGGCGACGAACTTCAACGGATCCCCCTTTGTTCCGATCAGGGAGCAGAACGGCGACACACTCGCCTTCGACGTCTGCTGCCACCGGACCACCGCGTACGTCGGCGCGTGCTATGCGCCCTGCTCGGACGGATGGACCCAATCACCTTCACCGCCAGGGTCGGCAAGCACACCGCGCCGATCCACCCCGCCTCGCTGGCTGGTCCCAATCGGCTGGGAATCGCCGTTGACCCGGCGCGCAGCGACGCCACCGGCGACCGGGTGATCTCCCTCGACGACGTCGAGGTCACGGTCTGCGTGATCGGCACGGACGAGGAACGCGAGATCGCCCGCGAGACCCGGGAAGTGCTGGCGGCCGCCGGTTGACCGGCGGCCGCCAGCGGACGCTAGAGCTCAAACGGCTTGCACTCTAGCGCTCTCTCGATCACTTCTTCGTCGGAAAGTTCAGGGCCTTCGAAGAACATCAGATTGACAACTCGCGGGTAGACGAGCAACCTTTCCAGTTCATCAGACAGCGGACCAGACGCCTCGTCCGGGAGCTGCGGATCACGCAACTGCCGAATAAGCTGAAGGGCCCGTTCACGTCCGGCCTCGTCCAGAGATCTTCTAGCCAATCCCGTAATGACAGCCTGAATCGTGGGCACGTCGAGCCTGGCTCGAACACCTACAGGGGACCGGCCATTTCAGGCTACCCCGAATCTCCATCCAGTAACGGATCTCGCCGCAAATCACTTCGTCTTTGACGTGCAAAGAGACCCATGGGAGCGCCGACAGGATCAGCTCAACATCTTGCAGGGCCGAGAATTTTACTTCACCCAAAGGATTCACCCCACCCCCAAGGGGCGCATAGAAGCCATCACCAGCAGTAAGGTACTCGACTTTCCGGATCTCCGATTGCTCGATTGCGCATTCACGCTTGAGGGGTATCTGCCGCAGCGCCCACTCAGCAGAACCATCCGGCGAAAGGATTTCCGGGAGACCGGAAATCGGAGGATCGAATCGCAGAGCAAGTGCCGCGAATCTGAGCATCCAATAGGCGCCGATCGCAGCCCTAACGCCCCCAAGCTCGACAGCCAGCTTGATGGCCTCCGCAGCAAAGTTGAGGTCCTCTGCGCGGCGGTTCGGGACCATTTTCCGGAAGGGAGTGGCACTGACCTCCAAAGACTCAAAGATCGATAGCCACCACTGCGGAGAGGTGCCGCCAGGGAAGCGGTGGGTCACCCAGTCGGCAAGCCGCCCTTCAGGGAGTCCTCGCATTTCACGAAGATCGTGATCTACCCTCATCTACGGCGCCCTCCCACCAAAGTCTCGAATAACTGCGAGGGGAATCCTGATGTCAGCGCGGCCGAAGGCATCTACCCCTTGATTGATGAATGAAGCGGCACATTGGGCCACACGGCGGCGTGTAGTGACCCGTGAAGTTATCGAACGATGTGACTTTTCCACCACTTCCGATTGTGATCTGCCCAGCGCCAACAACCGGAGATCCACCACTGGCTATTGTGTGATGAATGCCAGGCAAATCGCGAACGATGTTTAGGTTACCTCGCTCCCCTACCGTCCAAAGATACCTGCCTCCGCCTTCGACTGCCTGCGCGAACTCGGGAGAGCCAGCCGCCATTGCGGACACCCCCTCGAAATCGGCTGCCATCTGCTCGAACGGCAAATCGTGCGAAGGCTGCGCTGCACCACTACCTCCAGGCGACTCGCGAAGACCTCATCTGGAAGCTCGACGGGCTGAGCGAACGCGAAGCCAGACTGCCCCGCACCGCGACCGGCAACAACCTGCTGGGAGTCCTCAAGCACTGCCTCAATGTCGAAGCCGGCTACTTCGGGCCTACCTTCGGGCGCGAATTCCCGACGCCTGAGGAACTGGTCCCCATGCAGGCGTACGAGGAGGACCCGCAGGCAGACTGGTACGCGCGGGAGGACGAGACGAAGGAGGGTCTGATCGACCTGTATCGCCGTGTCGGGGTATTCGCGGATCAGACGATCGAACAGCTGCCGCTCGACGCGCCGGGGCGGGTGTCGTGGTGGCAGCCAGGCAGACAGGCCGTGACGCTGCAAAGGATCATCATCCACGTGACCTGCGACCTCGCCCGTCACGCCGGTCACGCCGACATCATGCGCGAGCAGCACGACACGGCGATCGGCCTGCGGCGAGAGAACAGCAACATCCCGCACGACTATGACTGGCCGGCGTACGTAACCAAGCTGACGAAGCTGGCTGACCGCTTCGGATAGCCGCCCGGTTCCGTCGGTACAGTCGGTGAGTTCAGCGACCGCCCTTCGGCACGACCGTGCATAGCGCCACGGCACGTTCCATCACCCACCGTTACGCCCGGTCGGCGCCAGATCAGGGCGTTTTCGCTCGGTCGGCCGGCGCCACCGAGTCGGTGTGGTCAACGAGGGACGAGCGGTTGATCTCCGCGAAGGTTCGGAGCTGGCTGGCCTTCGATCCACCGAGGGTGTTGATGGTGCGGGACCAGGAGTCCTCTGGTCCCAGACCTGGTCATTGACCGGGAAGTTGTCCCAGATGGCGCGGCGGTGCCGGCGAATGTCGCCGGCACCGGCAACAGACCGTCGACGGCGGTGAGCAGGTCGTCGTCCGGGCTGGGCACCGGACCGCGCGCCGACCGGGCCCGGACCGCGCAGCTCCGGGGCCGGACGGTTCGGTGTTAGCATCGACCGACTGCCGCGGGATCGGGGCTCATGAACGAATTCGTTGAACTGGGCATCTACACCCAGTTGGCCCGGATCGGCAAGGCGCTGGCCCATCCCGTACGCCTGCGGCTGCTCGATCTGCTCGAGGACGGCGAGATCGAGGTCGATCGGCTGGCGCGTGCCGCCGACGTCAGCCTGAAGAACACCTCGGCGCAGCTGCAGCAGCTCCGGAGCGCCAACCTGGTTGTCACGCGCAGGCAGGGCAACCGGATCTACTACCGGCTTGCCGGGCCCGAGGTGTCGAGCCTGCTGTCCGCGCTGCAGTCGTGTGCCGAGCAGCGGCTCGCCGATCTACGTGAGGCCATCGCCGACCTGCTCGGCGATCCCGACGAAATGATGCCGGTGACCGTCGATCAGCTACGCACGCGCCTCGACGATCCTGGAGTCGTGGTGGTGGACGTCCGGCCCGCGCGGGAATACGCCAGGGGCCACATCCCTGGAGCGGTCAACCTGCCGGCGCAGGAGCTCGAGGCCAGGTTCGACGACATCCCCCGCAACGTCGAGATCATCGCCTACTGTCAGGGGCCGTACTGCGTGCTGTCCCCGGATGTCGTCCGCCTGCTGCGCGATCGTGGATACCCGGCCCGGCCGCTGGCGGGTGGTATGACCCGGTGGGCGCGTGAGGGCGGCACGGTGCAGCGCGGTGGGCAGATGGGCGCGGACCGGTGACCGGGCCGTCGGCACCGCCTCGCGGGTTCAGCGCCTGACTCCGCCCGGCGGGGCGGCACCGGGAAGCCCCGGAGCCGAGGGCTCCAACGCCGCGGGCTTCGCGAGCCCGTCCGCCGTGGACGGTTCCGGAGGGGACGCATGCGGTTCGACGGCCTGGCGGGGCAGCCGCGGCTCGAGCCGGGTGAGCGTCAGCGCCGAGCCCGCCACGCCAGCCGCCAGCACCAGCCACATCACCGCGGGCGACAGCGTCAGCAGGCTGGTGAGCACCGCCGGCGCCAGGGCCGTCGGGACGGCCCACGAGAGCTGGTACACGGCCAGGTGCCGGCCCCGGGTGTATTCCGGCGCGGCGTTGGCCACGAGGGCCGAGGCAGTCGCGCCGTGCAGGAGTTCGCCCACGGTGAACAGCACGGTCGCGGCGAAGACACCGGCGATGAGGGCGCGGTCGGACGAGACCAGGCCGAGCGCCTCGAACAGTAGAAAAGACATGCAGAAGACAGCCCCGCCGAGCGCCACCGCCCGGGTTCGCCGGAACCGCGTCAGATACCCGCTGACCGGGATCTGGAGCGCCGCGATGCCGATGGTGTTGACCGCGTACAAGACGCCGACAATCGAGTTCGGGGCGCCAAGGTCCTGGGTCACGTAGACGGGAAGGCTCACCGACAACACCATGTACCCGAATGCGGTCGGCACGTTCAGCAGGGTGAGGGCCAGAAACGGACGGTTGCGGAAGACCAGGCGGTACCCTCGCCGGACCCTGGCGCTGCTGTCGTGCGCGGGCGGCGGCGCCGCGATGGTCCGCATGAGGCCGGCGGTGACGAGGAAGGCGGCCCCGCTGGTCAGGACGATCGCCTGATAGGCGACGTCCGAGCCCCAGCCCAGGGCGGCGGCCGCGAGCAGGCCGCCGAGGCCCAGCCCCGCGTTACGCAGGCTCCGCTGGGCAGCGATCAGGCGGTCCCGGTCGGCGCCGCGGGCGATCTCGGCGACCAGGGACTGGATGGACGGCGGGAAGCTCCCGTCGCCGAGAGCGACGACCGCGACCGCGAAAAACATCGGCACGGGCGAATCTACGAGCGGGTAAGACGCGAAGCCTGCTGCGCGCAGCAGGTATCCGCCGATCACCACGGCCCGCGCCCCGAGACGGTCCACCAGGATTCCCGCCACGGGATTACTGACCAACGACAGCAGCGCCGCGGCACTCATGATCGTTCCGACCTGGACGATCGGCAGCCCGGTGACGTGGTGGAAGTACAGCAGCGAGATCGGCAGGTACATCCCGCTGCCGGTGGCGTCGACGACCATGGCGGTCATGTACCGCAGCCGCATCGACCCGCGGGCACTGCCGGCGTTCATGCCGGCACCACGATCTCGGTCTGAGCCTCGAAGCGGGCGCCCAACAGACGCAGCCGGCGCTCGCACTCCGTGCGCTCGGGTGCCGAGGCGACTGCGGCCACCAGGAAGTCGGAGGATCCCGACGCCGGATCCAACAGCTGCCCCGGCCGCGCGTAGACCCAGAAGTGTTCCAGCCAGTCCTCCTGGGGCGCCTGCGGCACCTGGCGCACGAGCCCGGGCCGTTTCATCATCAGGACCTGGCCGGCCATGCGTGTCGGCACGGGCCGCGGCCCACCGGCGACCGCTTCCTCCAGCCCGGGTAACGGCAGCCCGGCCTGGGCGCGGGTGGCGTACTCGCCGAGGTTCACGCCGAACATGGCGGCGAGGACCTCACGAACCTTCGCCCCGGCCGGGCGGGCGGCGATCTCGCAGACGACCAGCCGGTCGTCCGGCGTGTGGAAGATCTCGGCGTGGAAGGCGTGGTCGCGCAGCCGGCTGCGCTCCGGCCGCAGGGCGGCCAGCGCCCCCTCCGTCAGGTCCAGCAGTCGCTTGTTCAGCGGGTCGTCCGTATCGAGGGCGACGTCCACCCGGCTGCCCGCGTCCGTGCCGAACGACGCCAGGTCGTACTGGTACTGCGACGGCCAGCCCAGTACCATGCGGCCATCCACCACCAAGCCGTCGACGTGACACATGCGGCCGGGCACGTACGTCTCCAGCAGCAGGTCGTCGCGAACGCTGCCCGGTTCCGGCCAGGCGGCCGAAAGGTGCTGCTCAAGGGCGTCCGGGTCGTCGAGGATCCGCAGACCAATCGCGTTGTACCCATGGCGGTGCTTGCTGACCAGTGGAAAGCCGTGCAGCTCGGCGAAGGCCCGCGCCTCGGCCGCGACCCGCGGCACGGTGTAGCTGGCCGTTTCGATGCCCGCGACGCGCAGCCGCGCCTTCATGGTGGCCTTGTCCCGGAAGGGCGCCGTGTCGGACGGCCAGGCGCCGGCCAGCCCGTGCGCCTGCCGCAGCCCAGCCGCCAGGTCGACGTCCGCCTCGTGATGCGCGATCACGGTCTCCACGGCGAACTCGGCCGCCAGGCTCGACGCGCGGCGGCGCAGCGACTCCTGGTCGTCGAACGTGTTCAGGAACTCCAGCCGCCGGTAGCCCAGGTCGTCGTCGGGCACGGTCTCGCCGAACAGCTCCAGCCTGTCCCGGGCAGCGAGCACGACCACGTCACCGGGGTAGTCCCGCAGCCACTGGTCGTACGGAAACGGTTCGAGTGGGTTACGGTGCAGGACGAGTACGGTCACGCCCGCGCCTCCACGACGTCGCTGTGCTGCTCCACGGCCGGGTCCACGACCGCTACCTGGGCGATCCCCGGGCGGCCTCCGTGGCTCACCGTGCGGACCCGGATGTGCTCCCGGAGGACTGCGGCGCCGCGGCGGATCGCCGACTCGGGGTCGGGCGCGGTGACCGCCACCAGGCCCAGCCGGTCCCAGTTGTCGCGCAGTTCCCGGATGACGTCTCCCGGGTGCGCGCTCATCCGGACCGTGAGAACGTCCGGCAGCCGCCCCGCGTCCTCCACTCCCTCCACCGATCCGATCCGGCCCGGCTCGGCGACCAGGAACCGGGTGCAGGCGGCCGCTCGCTCCCGGGGGCGGCCCGAAAGCTCCGGCACCAGGCCGAAGGGCCAGCCGAGCGCGTACGTGGTCAGGTCCACGCCATAGGCACCCTCGACCAGTTCCGGGATGGCGTCCCCGGCGATCCGGTTGTGGCTCTCGATGACCACCGGGCCGTCGGGGCCGATGCGCATCTCGGTATGGCTCACGCCGTCCCGGAGGCCCACGGCGGCGAGGAACCGGCGGACGTACCGGCGGGCGGCCTCCTGGTCGGCATGCGGCAGCCGGGCGGGAACGACGTGTCCGACCTCGGCGAAGCCCGGTGCGACGAACTTCTCGGTGACCGCGACGACGACGTGCCGCCCGGCGAAGCTGAAGCACTCGACGCTGAGCTCCGGGCCGTCGACGTACTGCTCCATGATGAAGTCCTGGATCAGGAACAGGGTGGAGCCACGGTCGGTACGCTTGCCGCGCAGTTTCTGGACCCGCGCCCACACCTCGTCGGCGTCCTGGGGACCGCGGACGAGGAAGACGCCAAAACTCGCGGTGCCGTCGACCGGTTTGACGATGAACGCGCCGTGCTCGGCGCCGAAACGGTCCAGATCCGCCCGTTCGGTCAGGGGCGCCGCCGCGACCGAGGGCACGCCGGCGGCAGCGAGGTGCCGGCGCATCGCCCACTTGTCGCGCAGCAGGTGCGCGACCTCGTACCCCGTCCCGCCGAGGTCGTACCGGTCGTTGATCCGGCCCGCCGGTTCCAATCCCGGTTCGGTCAGCGACAGGGCGGCGTCGAATCCGGGATCGTGCCACAACTGGCGGACCAACGGCTCCACGGCCGACCAGTCGGTGTAGTCGACGATCCGCACCACGTCGGCCAGATCCTGTTGGGCGCTGGTCATCTTGGTGGGATGCTGCAGCAGCAGGACACGCAGGCCGAGCGCCTTGGCCTTGCGTACCGTGTCCTCGACCGCTCCGACCAGCAGCAGGGTGCCGTGTGAGCTCGTCACCTCAGTCCTCCCCCGATGAGAGTGGTTCTCGTACCGGCGGCACGAGCGTTCTGTCGCCGGCGCCGGCGGCTTCGTCGTCCGCCCAGATGCTCAGGTAGCGCTCTCCGGTGTCGGGCAGCACGGTGACGATGGTGCGACCGGCGTTCTCCGGACGCCGGGCCAGGCGCGAGGCGGCGTGGACCGCGGCACCCGACGAGACCCCCGTCAGGAGGCCGACCCGCCGGGCCAGCCACTGCGCCGTGGTCAGCGCCTCCTCGTCGGTGACGGTCAGCACCTCGTCGATGATGCTCCGGTCGGTGGTGTCCGCGACGAAGCCGCCGTTCATGCCTGGTATGGCATGGGTCCCGGGGGAACCGCCGGACAGCAGCGGCGACGTGGCCGGCTCGACCGCCACCGCACGCAGACGGGGATTGCGCTCCTTGAGATAGGCCGCCGCCCCGCACAGGGTGCCGCCCGTGCCGATGCCACAAACGAGCAGGTCGACCCGGCCGCCGGTGTCCGCCCAGATCTCCGGACCGGTGCTCTCGCGATGCGCGCGTACGTTGTCGGCGTTCTCGTGCTGCCGCGGGAACCACGATCCGGGGGTGTCTCGGTGCAGCTGCATGGCCCGGTCGATGGCGCCCTGGTACCGCTCGTCGCGCGGGGTGAGGACAACCTCGGCGCCGAGCGCCAGCAGCAGTCCGATCCTCTCCCTGGTCGCGCTGTCCGGCATGACGATCACGCACCGGTAACCCCGGGCGGCGCAGAGGGCGGCGAGGGCGATGCCGGTGTTGCCCGACGTCGCCTCGATCACCGTACCGTGACCCGGCCGGAGCAGGCCCGCGGCTTCGGCGCCGCGCAGCATCCACAGCGCGGTCCGGTCCTTGACGCTGGCGAGCGGGTTGGTGAACTCGAGTTTGGCCAGCAGGTCGGCGCCCGGGGCCGCGTGCGCAACGGGCAGCCGCAGCAGGGGGGTGCCACCGATGAGATCCTCTATCCCGGCCGCGATACGGCTTCCGGCCGGCCGGGTGGTCACGTGGGTGCTCACCAGCAACCTGCCGAGGCGGTGTGTCGCAGCAGGGCTACGGCGTGGCTCCTGCCGTCGCGTAGCGAGACGGCAGCGGCGGGGGCCAGCGCCCGGCTGTGCGACGAGACGTCGTCGATGACCAGGGCCTGCGCACCGATGACGGCGTCGTGTCCCACGGTCACCGGCCCCAGCACGGTGGCGTTGGTGCCGAGCACGACCCGGTCGCCGACCACCGGATGCCGCCGTTCGCCGGCGCTTCGTCGCCGGTCGCGCCACCACCCGACTGCGCCGAGTGTCACCTGGTGGTAGATGGTGACGTCGTCGCCCACGACGGCGGTCTCGCCGATCACGACCCCGGCTCCGTGGTCGATGAAGACCCGGCGGCCGAGGACGGCACCGGGATGGATCTCCGTGCCGGTGAACGCCCGCGCGAGGAGCATCAGCAGTCGGGCGGACAGCCGACGGCCGCGGCGGTGGAGGGGGTGGGCCACCCGGTGCGTCCACACTGCCGGAAGCGCTGGGTGCAGCAACGCCTCCAGGGCGTTGCGCGTGGCAGGGTCTCGCTCCACGACGGTCCTCAGGTCCTCGGCGAGCAGTCGCAGCAGGCCGGGCGAGCCGACGGCCGCGCACGGACGCGTCTGCGCGATGGTCCTCACAGCTCCTCCGATCCGGCGAACGACGGTCGGCGATGCGGACGCCCTGGTGACGAAATGTTAGCCGCCTTGCACACAGCGCTGTACCCCCATTCTAAAGAATTCCGGAATTTCGATCGATGTGGCGCTCAGATCCGCGCCTCACGCGGCAGGGCGGCCACGATCTCCTGGTCGAAGTTGACCGCGCTGCACCACCGTCCGGGACCAAGCCGGAGCCATACATCGCTGACGATGCTGCCTTCCACCACCGTCTCGCCGACCGTCCAGCCGTCGGCGCGGTGACGGGTGACGCCGTCGGGCAGGAGCACCTCGACGATCTCGCTGGTGAGCGACGGGCCGGTACGCACGTTGGCGTCCCGCCAGATCAGCCCGGCCGTGAAGTCCGTTCTGGGAGCTGGGGAGGTGGTCATCGTGTCTCCTTTTTCCGGTACTGTTCAGGTACGCGCGGGCAGGGGTTCGGCCGCCGCCCTGGCGGTGAACCGGCTCATCGCCAGCACCTGGGCCAGCAGCGCACTCATCCGGGTACGGCATTCCGGGTCCGCCTCGGTCTGCTGAGCGTCGAACGCATGCGGGTCGGTCACGGTCACACCGAGCGGCGTGGGCCACGCGCGCAGGGCGTGGCACACGGTCCGTAGGGTCGCCAGGGTCGACACGGCACCCTGGGCGCCGGCGCCGACCGCCACGCAGCCCACCGGCCGTCCGTCGAGGAAGGGTCGCGGGCCGTCGAGGTCGTTGACGTAGTCGAGGGCGTTCTTGAGCAGGCCCGAGACGGTGCCGTGGTATGCCGGCGAGACGAGCACGACACCGTCCGCTCGGCCGAGGGCGTCGAGGAACTCCCGGGCCCCGGCGTGGGTGCGCGACAGCCCCGGCCGATAGAACGGGAACTGCAGCGCGGCCCCGGGGAAGACAATCGTCCGGGCCCCGTACGCGGCGCACTCCCGTGCGCACCATTCGGCGACGCGTTCCGATGTGGAACCGGGTCGCAGCGACCCGCTGACCATGACGACGAGCGGCGTGGTCATCGCGGCACACCTCCTGTGAGGGGCAGCCCCACGGGCTGCCAGTCCATGAACGACAGGGCAGCGGCGTCCTTCCTGCCGCGACGTCTCATGACGTCATCGCGCCTGCGGGCCTGCCGGGCTCCGGCGCCCTGGTCGAACTCGCCCTGACGACGCGACTCGAGCACCACCGCGGCGGCACGTCCGACCCGCGCGTTCTCGTACGCCCGCACGGCGGCCGCGACGTCGCTCGTGGCGCCCGTCGCGGCGGCCAGCACCGCGGCGTCCTCCAACGCCAGGTTCGCGCCCTGCCCCAGCGCGGGCACCATCGGATGGGCCGCGTCGCCGAGCAGCACGACCTGCCCGTCCGACCAGCGGTCCACCGGGTCCCGGTCGCGAATGTCGGTCACCGTGATCTCGTCGACCGGCGAGTCGGCCACCATCCGCAGGACGGACGGACACCAGTCGTGCATCAGGTGCAGCAGGGCCGCGTGCGCACCGGCCGGTCCACGCGCCGGCCACTCGGCCGGCGACGCACTGATCTTCGCCGTCCAGTAGCACCTGCCGCCGCCCACGGGAGCGGTGAACAGTTGCAGCCCAATGCCGTTGACCACGAAGCTCTGTGGCCGGTCCGGCGGCAGGGTCGCCCGCCCGCGCACCGACGTGTATCCGCGGTACAGCGGCGCGCCGTCCCCGACGACCATGGCGCGTACGACCGACCGGAGCCCGTCGGCGCCCACCAGCAGATCGGCCTCGAGGACGCGGTCGTCGGCGCGCACCGACACCCGCCCGGCCCGCGTGGTGTGGCCGTGCACGGTCGTACCGAGCTCGACGCGGACGCCTGCGGCGCACGCCTCGTCGGCGAGCGCGCGGTGCAACGCGACACGCATCACCGCGATCATCGGGCGGCCCAGGCGCCGGCACACGTCACCTATCGGCTCCCGGGCGAGCACCCGGCCGGTCGCGTCCATCAGCAGACGCGTCTCGCCGGGGCGCACGACGTGACCGATGCGGCGCAGGCGTTCGCCCAGGCGCGGACTGATCGCGTCGGCTGCCGCGACGCCATTGGGGTGAAGCATCAGACCGCCGCCGGTGGCCGCCGGCTGCCCGGCACGCTCGAGCACCGTCACCGACCAGCCGCAGCGGCCCAGAGCGGAGGCCGTGGCGAGCCCGCCGATCCCGCCGCCGGCCACCACGGCCGTCCTCGCCGTCGTCACCGCAGCCACCTCCCCTCGGGCCGGCCGAACGAGCCGGTCTCGGCGTCCCAGATCACCTCGCCCCGGCGTACGGTGCGGCGCACGCGGCCCGTCATCGTCCAGCCCTCGTACGCCGACCATCCGCACTTGGACCACGTCTGCGGCGCCGACAGCATCCAGGTGACGTCCGGCTCCAGCAGCACGAAGTCCGCGTCGGCGCCGGTCTCCAGCCGCCCTTTGCCTGGCAGACCGAACAGCTCGGCCGGGGCACTCGCGAGCAGGCGCGCCAGCCGCACGGCGGCCACGTCCGGGTCCTCATCGGGCCAGCGTCGGCGCATGCCGGTCCAGACGGCGACGGCCAGTTCCTGGACTCCGGGCAGGCCGGGGGGCGAGTCGCGGACCGAACGGGTCTTCTCCCGGACGGTGTGCGGGGCGTGGTCGCTGCCGACACTGGCCGCCTGGCCGGTGCGCACCGCCTCCCACAGCCGGTCCTGGTCGGCCTGGTCCCGGATCGCGGGCGACAGCCGGGTGCGCGCGCCGAGGCGGCGCGCGTCAGCGCGGGTGAAGGACAGGTGGTGGCCGGTCACCTCGAATGTGAGCGGCAGGCCGGCGGCCCCGGCGGCGCACACCAGATCGGCTTCCTCGGCGCTGGACAGGTGCAGGATGTGGGCCTTGGTGCCGTACCGACGCACCAGCTCCACCACCCGGGCGACCGCCGCGATGGCCGCGGTGCGCGGGCGCCGGGGCTCGTAGTCGAGATAGTTGCGGGGCTCCCCCCACCACCGGTCGAGCAACGCGAACAGCCCGCCGTCCTCGGCGTGCAGCACGAGCCGCACGCCGCCCCGGGCCGCCGCCGCGAAGGCATGCTCGAGCCGGCCGGGATCGTCGAGCACGGTCGGCGCGGTGTGGTGGCCCGCCATGAAGATCTTCGCACTGGTGGCCACCGTCGGGTCGAGTCCGGCGAGCAGCTCCGGGCGCTGTGGGTCCACGCCGATGTGGAACCGGTGGTCGACCAGCGACTGTCCCGCGACCAGCCGCGCCTTCGCGTACACCGCCTCTTCGCTGAGCGTGGGCGGCAGGGTGTTCGGCATGTCGATGACGGTGGTGACGCCGCCCGCTGCGGCGGCGCGGCTGCCATGCGCCCAGTCCTCCTTGTGCGTCAGGCCGGGGGTACGGAAGTGGACGTGCGAGTCGATCAGCCCGGGTAGGACGTAGTCGTCGCCGGCCTCCAGCACCGGCACACCCGGCGGCACGACGGCGGTGCTGTCCTCGACGCCGGCGATGGTGCCCGCCCTGATCAGCAGGTGCCCGGCCCGGACCCCGTGCGGAGTGATGATCCGCCGTCCGCTGACCACCATGTCGAGATCGACCCTCATGCCCATGCCGCCGCCACCAGATCACGGCAGAGCTCGTTCGCGGGACCCATGAGGGCCACCGCACGGGCGTCCGCGAGTAGCCGGTTGACCCGGGCGGCCGCCATGTAGCCCGACGACCCGAGCATCCGGGCGACGTCGACGCACACCTGCTCGGCGGCCTCCGACGCGTAGACCTTGCTGTGCAGCGTGGTGAGCCCTGGCTGGGCGGACGACCGGGCACCCGCCCGTTCGACGATCGCCTCGATGGACTCGACGCGGGTCGCCAGGTCGGCGATCCGGTGCGCACCCGAGGGCGTCGCAGCGGGGCCCCAACGAGCCCGGTGCTCGCGTGCCATCGCGAGGGCCGCCCGCGCGATGCCCGCCGCCACGGCGCCCAGAGTGGCACCGGAGTCGCGAACCCCGGCGATGATCTCAGGTGCCCGGCCCGGCGGGCCGAGCCGGTCGTCGTCGGTCACCAGGCATTGCCGAAGCGACACGAAGCCGGTCGCGGAGCCCCGCATGCCGACGAGGTCCAGGCTCAGGTCCGGGGCCAGGCCGGGGTTCGTGCCGCGCACGAGGAAGAACGACTGGCCTGATGAACCGTAGAGCGCGGTGTCGCCGGCCTGCGGCTCACCGGTGCCGACCAGGACGAGGTAGAGGTCGGCCACCGAGGCGCCGGTGGTGAAGGACTTGGCGCCGTCCAGCACCCACATGCCGTCCGAGCGCCGTACGGCCGTGCTGGTGAGGTTCCGCTTCGCGGCACCCGCGCCGGGCTCGCTCCACGCCGAGGCCGCCAGCCACGACCCGTCCGCCAGGCGGGGCAGCAAGGACCGCCGCTGCCGCTGTGTCCCCCACTCGGCGATCCGCGCGCACACGGCGAAGTGCTGGAACGCGATGATCGCCAGTGACGGGTTCGCCTCCGCGAGCCGGAGCACCGCGCGATTGACCTCCACTGCGCCGCCACCCCGGCCGCCGTGTCGCGCCGGAACCGCCGTGGCCAACAGACCGGAGCTGCGCAGCACGGCCAGAGCCTCCGGGTCCGGACGGCCCGTGACTGCGGTCCGCTCGGCCGAGACCTGGAGCACTTCCTCGGCCTCCGCGGACAGTTCGCTGTTCATACCGGTGTCACCGACGACGCCAAGCATCGGGAAACCTCCTCGAATTGCAGCCGGGCCAGAGGTTCGAGCAGGAACGAACCCTGGAATTCGACGCGTTTGCCGGCGACCGAGGCGTACGCGAGGGCGGCCACGCCGCCCACCTCCCCCAGGGCCGTGGTGACCGTGGTCCGGCCGTTGGGTGTGACGATCTCGATGGGACGGCCGACGGCACCGGCTGCCTGGGCGATCTGCTCGGTCACGGTGCCTGGTACCCGTAGGGCCGACGCCAGGCAGACAGCGCCGGTCAGCGCGATGGTGGGGTGCCAGCCGGGCACGGTGACGGCGCGCGCGGCGATCCGTCCCGGGCCGGCCGGGAGGATGGCCGCGATCTTCGGGAACGCACCCGCCCGCGGCCAGCCCAGGTGATCCGCCGCGGCCGCGCGGATCCCGGTCATCCGGGCGAACAGCTGTGGACTGTGGCCGAACAGCGTGGCGGGATCGGCGAAGCCGAGGCTGCGCGCGTCGACGAAGGCGTACGGGTTCCCGGCCGAGACCAGCGACACCTCGGCCTTTGTGCCGCCACTGTCCAGCAGGGTGCGCGGGCTGCCGGTCAGCAGCAGGGCGGTGACCGGGACGGGCTCCGGACGTACGAAGTGGACGGTGAACTCCGCGCTGTCCCGGGTGATCCGGTCGACCTCGCACACGACGTGGTCGCCGTTGTTGCGTACGTGGACCCGGATTCGGCCGTCGGCCGTCAGCCTGCCCACCATTCCCATCCGCTCGGCCGCCAGGACCGCCGACAGGATGGAGTGCCCGCACGAGCCGCGCAGGTCGAACCGGTCCACCGCGCCCGGCAGCGCCTGCACAAACCGGTAGTCCAGGTCGAACATGGGATGTACGGACGGCTGAACCAGCGCGAACTTGAGGACGTGGCTGCCGCCGGCCGCGAACAGGTAGCCCCGGGCCGCAGCGAGGTACGCGAGCAGTTCGTCCTGGTCGGCGGGCAGCCGGTCGCCGTCGAGGACGATCGTCGGGCAGGGGCTGCCCGCGGCGTACGCCAGGTGCCCGATCATGTCGTCACCGCCGCGACCCCGGCGGTCCGTCGGTCACGTTGGAACTGGTCGAGCCAGACCTCGTACACGAGCAGAGCCCAGATGGTCACCGCCGTCTCGTCCCGCGGTCGCCGGGACTGCGCCGTGAACAGCGCGTCGACCGCCACCGGGTCGAGGCGTCCGCCGGCTGCCAAGCGCGAGCCCGCCAACACGTCCCGGCCGTACTCCCACAGCGGCTCGCCAGGTCGCAGCATCGCGGTCACCGGCAGGGTGAAGGGTTGCTTCGGCCGGCTCAACACCTCGTCGGGCAGCAGGCCCCGGGCGGCGCCGTACAGCGCGCGCTTGACCGCGTCGCCCCGGATACGCAGGTCGTCCCCGAGTGCCCGGCCGAGGCTCAGCACGCCGGGCTGGCAGAACGGCAGCCGCACCTCGACGGCGCTCGCCATGCTGAGGTGGTCCACCCGGCGCAGGTGGTACGCCGGTAACCGGTAGCGCTGCTCGAAGGCCAGGATCCGCCCGAGCACCGTCTGCGCCCCGGTGTGCAGCAGGTCGAGGGCTTCCGGCGGGATCGGCGACCGGTGCCGGACGAAGGCCTGGTACTCGTCGGCGTAGAGCGCGTACCGGCGCGCAGCGGGCAGGACCGCGAGCTCGTCGAGGTAGCGCGGGAGCCAGTCCGCCCGCGACCCGCCGGCCACCGCCGCACGCATCCGGGAGTACCCACCGAAGACCTCGTCGGCGGCATCGCCGGTCAGGGCGACCTTGAAGCCGGCGTCGTGTACCGCGGCGAACAGCCCGTAGGTGCTCAGGGTGATGGGGTCGGCGTTGGGCTGGCCCAGGTGCCAGACGACGTCCTCGATCATCGAGGGGAACGCCGCCGGGTCGAGTTCCACCTGGTGGTGCACCGTGCCCGCGGACCGCGCGACCCGCTCGGCGTACCCTCGCTCGTCGAAGGGCCACGAGCCCCGGTAGGCGACGTTGAACGAGTGCACCGGCCGGTGCCGGGCCGCCAGCGCGGTGACCAGGCTGGAGTCCAGGCCTCCGGAGGTGACGACGGCGACCGGCACGTCCGCGACGAGCAAGCGGCCCACCTCGGCGGTCAACCGGTCTCGCACCAGCCGCGCCGCGGTGTCCAAGGAGGTCACCGGCGGGCACTCCGAGAGGCGGCGGATTCTCAGCCGCGGTTGCCCGTCCAGCTCGCACCGCAGGGTGGTGGCGGGTGGCAGGACCTTCACGTCACCGAACATGGTCTGTTCGCCGAATGGCGTCTTGGTGGCCAGGTAGGCGTCCAGGCCCTCCTGCCACAGGTCTGTTCCGACCGCCTGGAATCCCAGCAGCGCCGGTATCTCCGAGGAGAAGTACAACGACCGCTCCGCCGGGTCCCACCGGTAGTAGAGCGGCTTCATACCCGCGGGATCGGTCACCAGCAGCAACGTCGGCACGTCGCGCCGGTCGAGGACGGCGATGGCGTACATGCCGTCGAGCAGGTCGGTGAAACCCTCGCCGTACGCGTCGTAGAGGGCCGGGATGATGCCGCCATCGCAGCGGTCGGCGAACGCGTATCCCCGGGCCCGGAGCAACTCGCGCAGCTCGTCGTGGTTGTAGATCTCGCCGTTGAACACGACGGCGATCCGGTCGTCCAGCTCGTAGGGCTGCGCGCCGCCGTCGAGGTCGACGATGGCGAGCCGGTTGTTGCCCACCCCCCAGCCCGGCGCGTGGGTGCTGCCCGTGCTGTCCGGGCCCCCGTGCCGCTGCAGGGCGGCCACCGCCCGGACCTCGTTGCGGGACGGCCTCGCGTTGAAATACCCATATATACGGCACATGGCCCTTTCCTCCGGGTGCACGGACACGCCCCGTCCGAGCGGACGGCCTACTCGTGCGCGAGGGACAGGTAGCGTTCGCCGGTGTCGGGAAACACGGTCACGATCGTGGCGCCGGCCCACTCCGGCCGGAGCGCCACCACGCGGCAGGCGTGAGCCGCGGCACCGGAGGAGACGCCGACCAGGAGCCCATTGGCACGGCCCAGCTCACGCCTGGTCTGGGCCGCGTCCGCGTCGGACACGGCGATCACCTCGTCGATGAGGGACAGATCCGTGATGGTCGACACGTAGCCGGCGCCGATGCCCGGGATGGCGTGCGGCCCGGCCTCGGCGCCGGAGAGCACCGCGGAACCGGCGGGCTCCACGGCGACCACGTACGGGTCCGTCCGCTCCTTGAGGTACCGGGCGGTACCGGTCAGCGTGCCGCCGGTGCCGACCCCGCACACGAAGACGTCTACATCTCCCCCGCACGCCTGCCACAGCTCGGGTCCGGTGGTCTCGTAGTGGGCCCGTACGTTCGCCGGGTTCTCGTCCTGGTGGGCCAGCCACGAGCCGGGCAGCGATCGTTGCAGCTCCTCGGCCCGGCGCCAGGCCGCGGGCAGGCCCTCCTCGTGCGGTACGAGCACCACCTCGGCGCCGAGCTCGCGCAACACCTGCCGGCGTTCCGCAGTGGCGTCGTCGGGCATGAGGATGACGCAGCGCAGGCCGCGAACCGCGCAGAACGCGGCGATCGATATGCCGGTGCTGCCGGAGGAGCACTCGATAACTGTCGTGCCGGGGCCGAGCCGGCCCTGCCGCTCGGCCGCCCGCATCATGTAGAGCGCCGGCCGGTCCTTGACGCTCAGCAGCGGATTGAGGTATTCCAGCTTGGCGACGACCTGAACGTCCGGCGGAACGCCGGTCAACCGGACCCGCAGCGCGGGTGTCCGCCCGACAATGTCCTCGATCGACTCGGCGTACCGGCTCCGGACCCCCGGCACGGCGCGGGTCACCGGTCCGCTCCCTCGGCACCGCGCGCGGCCGCCAGATGCCGCGCCGCCGCTTCCTGGAGGTGGGTGATGTCGCTGGAGACGGTGGCGAAGGTGAACCCTTGCTTGAGCCGCTGCGCCGCGGTGGCCCCGTCGGGGCAGTGCATGCCACTCGCGATGCCCACCCGCGCGGCCGCTTCCGTGATTTCTTTCAAGGCGCGGGACAACTCGTCGGCCACGGCGGGATCCCCGAAGTAGGCCCCGCCGAGCGCGACCGTCAGGTCGGCGGGCCCGACGTAGACCGCGTCGAGCCCGGGCGTGGCACAGATCGCGGCGAGGTTCCGCAGCGCCGCCACGGTCTCGATCATGATGATGCACGCCACCGCCTCGTCCAGCTCGGCCGGCACCGAACCGAGGCGCAACTCGGCGCGCACCGGCCCACCCATGCTCCGCGTGCCCGTGGGCCAGTGGCGGCACGCCCGCACCGCCCCGGCCGCCTCCTCCACGGTGTCCACCATGGGAACAATCACCGCGCGGGCGCCGGCGTCGAGCGCGATGCCGATGGTGGCGGAGGCGGCGGAAGGGACCCGGATGACTCCGGCCGACCGGCCCATGGCGTCGACCGCCAGCATCGCGTTGCGCCACCCGGCGGAGTCGGTGACGCCATGCTGCCCGTCGACACCGATGTAGTCGTAGCCGACGCCGGCGAGGCGTTCGGTGCCCACGGGGTTGTCGCAGGCCACCCAGTATCCGACGAGCTGCTCGCGGGACCGGAGCCGGGCGGGGAAGGAGCCCGGCCCGGTGGCCGCCGCCGGTTTCACCGCTCCTCCTGCACGACATAGCTGGTCTTGCCGTCCAGGCCGACCGGGACGTCCCCCGTGATCGAAACCCGGTGCAGGACGCGCTTGTGATCGTCGTAGTCGTCGACCGCGTAGTGCTGCGTGCAGCGGTTGTCGAAGATCAGCACGTCACCGAGCTGCCAGCTCCAGCGGATGACATGCTCCGGCCGGCGGACGTAGGACTGGAGCACGTCGATGATCGGCCGCGACTCCCGCAGCGTCATCCCGACCAGCCGCTGGGCAAAGCCACCGAGGAACAGACACGGCTCGCCCGACTCCGGATGCACCCGCACCACGGGGTGCGCCGCCTCGTACCGCTTGGCCAGGAAAGCCCTGCGCACCTCGTCGCCGCGCTCGGTGCCGAGTCGCGGTTGCTCGGCGTGGTTGGTGTGCACCGCCCAGAGCCGGTCGGCGACGTCGCGCAGCTCGGCCGGCAGTGCTCTGTACCCGGCCTCGGCGTTGGCGACCAGCGTGTCGCCCCCGTACGGCGGGAGCACAACGCTGCGCAAGGACGTGCCGAGCGACGGGGTGACGGTGAAGCTGATGTCGCTGTGCCAGTGGTTCGCCCGTTGATCCTCGCCGTCCACCGGGATCACCTGCGGATTGTCCTCGGCGGTACGCATCAGCGGGTGGCGCTGGGTCAGCGGGCCGAACCTGCCCGCGAAGGCGAGTTGGTCCGCGTCGGTGATGTCCTGGCCGCGAAAGACCAGCACCTTGTACTTCAGGAAGGCGGCGTGCAGCTGCCGGAAGATCTCGGCGGACAACTCGGTACCGAGGTCGACTCCGGTGACGACGGCACCGACTCGTCCACCGACCTCGCGGATGCCGAACGATGACATGGCCACTCCTCTCTGTTCGGCCCGGGCGGTCACCCGATGCCGGACGGCAGGCCGGCACGAGGCCGGGCGCGGATGGAGGACAGGGCCTGCGCGGGCCGCGGAACTGCCGGGCCCGGCGGCAGGCGCGGGAGGGCACGGGCCGAGTCGGCCCACGACGGACGGCGCGGTCGGTCGCCGGTGACGGCGATGTCTCGGCGAGGACGTTAGGAGGGTCGGATCGAGCGCCGGTCGAGAGCGGCTCGCCGCTTCGTCGCTGAAACAACCCTCCTTGACGGAGTGAGCACTCACTCGTTAATCTGCTGCCTATGACGAACGACTCGCCACCCGCCCGCCCGCGCACGCGCGCCCCGGGCATGACCCCCGAGCAACGTCGTCGCATGATCATCCAGGCGGCGCTTCCGCTTGTCGCCGAGTACGGCAACGCGGTGACCACCCAGCAGATCGCCCGGGCGGCGGGCATCGGTGAAGCGACGATCTTCCGGGTCTTCGCGGACAAGGAGGAGCTGCTCCAGGCCTGCGTGGCCGAGGCGATGGACAGCACGACCCTGCTCCAGCAGCTGCGTTCCATCTCGCTGGAGCTGCCACTGGCGGAGCGCCTCGCCGAGGCCGGCGACACCCTGGACGGGTACCTGGCTCGAATGGGTGCCGTGATATCCGCCCTGCAGGCGTCCGGACTCCAGCGGGGCCGTGCGGCAGTCAACGACCGGTCCGGTGACGGCTCCACGGAAACCGCCTCCAGCGGCGCCCGGCCCCCGGATCCGACCCGCGAGGCGCTCGCCGAACTGTTCGAGCCGGAGCGTGGCCGCCTGCGGCAGCCCGTCGAGACACTGACCGAGATCTTCCTCAGCCTGGCGTTCGGACGAGGCAGGTTCCTGGCCACCGGCCAGCCGAAGATCGACATGGCCCAACTCGTCGACCTGTTCCTGAACGGCGCCGTCGAACCGAAGGAGCGCCCATGACCACTCAGAACATGCTCGCACCCACGCGGCCACGGTCCCGGCGCCGGTCACGTGCGCTCGCCGTCGCGGCGGCCGTCGTGCTCCCGTCCCTCATCTGGATGGTCACCGTGTTGGCCTTCGGCCACCGGCTGATCGTGACCGACGGCTCCGGGAGCCGGTCGCAGGAGATCGGCCTGCCGCCGGTGATCCTGCTGTCCCTGGTCGTCAGCCTCCTCGGCTGGGGACTGCTCGCACTGCTGGAACGCTTCACCCGGCGCGCCGGTGTCATCTGGGCGGTCGTGGCGGTTCTGGCGCTCGGCGTGTCGTTCCTGCCCCTGACCGGGCCGGGCACAGCGTGGGCGAGCCGCGTCGCGCTGGGGCTGATGCACGTCACCGTGGCCGCGGTCCTCCTCACCGTGTTCCTCAGGACGAGCACAACGGCTCGCGGCCGGACGCAGGAGAGCTGACGCCGACCGGCGGGCGCCCGGCAGACGGCGCGTCGGTGGTCACGTCCGGCGCCAGAACACCGCGTTGTTGTCGATGCTCTTCACAGCGTCGTCCACGCCGTGTTCGCGCCGGTAGTCGTGCACGGCCTGCCGGCAGGCCGTGATGTCGTAGTCGTCCACGATGAGGTAACCACCGGGCGACAGCCGCGGATACAGGCTCGTCAGGGCGTCCATGGTGGAGTCGTAGAGATCACCGTCGAGGCGCAGCACGGCGATCCGGTCGACCGGTGCGGAGGGCAGCGTGTCGGCGAACCAACCGCACAGGAACCTGACCTGGTCGTCCAGCAGCCCGTATCGGCGGAAGTTCTCCCGTACGTCCTCCAAGGAAACCGACAGGACGTCGTTGAACCGGTGCAGGCCGAGTTTCTGATCCAGCGGGTGGCCGACGCCGCCGGCGTCGGGAATGCCGGCGAAGGAGTCGGCCGCCCACACCGTGCGGTCGGTGACCCCGTGCGCCTTCAAGATGGCGCGCATGAGGATGCAGACACCGCCACGCCACACCCCGGTCTCCACCAGGTCGCCCGGGACCTTCTCGGCGAGAACGGTCTCCACGCACTCCTGGACGTTGTCCAGCCGGTTCGTTCCCACCATCGTGTGCGCCACGGTCGGCCAGTCCTGGCCGGCCGCGCGCCGCTCGGCGTCGTACGCGGTATCCGTCAGCCAGGACGTCGACTCGGCGGCGTCCTGATAGACGGAGTTGACCAGGACACGCTTCATGAGGTCCAGGTATAGATCCACGCCTTCGGACACGGGCTGTCCTTCCCCTTCGTCGATGGCCACGTACTGGTCGGCACGCGGCGGTGAGCAGTGGCGCGTCGTGGGCCGTGAACGGCCGTTCCGGCGGCCCGCCGGACGGGGCGGGCCGCGCCCGCACGCAGGCTCAGGAGACGGACACCGTGGTGCTCCCGAGGCCGGCCCGCCGCACCGCCGCGGTGAACACCTCGGCGGTAGGCGGCAGCGCGTCCACGGCCGCCAGATAACGCGCACGCCGATCCGCCAGCCGCCGCTGGGCGCCCGGGTCGTAGAGCAGCCCCGTCAGGTCGTCGACGATCCCGCCCCCGTCGAGCACCTCGCGCTGCACGACCGCGTCGAGGTACGGGTTGCCGGCCAACATCGGTTCCAGGAAGGAGTGGAATCCCTTTGGCCACAGACGGAACGGCTCGATCGGCAGGGTCTCCGCGAGCCACTCCGCGACCCGCGCGTCCGGATCCGGCCACTGCCGCAGGACGGCGGCGGCCGCGTCCGCGTCCGGCACGTCGAACCGGTTGGCGAGCAGGATGGCGGGAATGTCCATCAGGGTCGCCCTGATCGCCGTCAGACTGTTGACGGCCAGCGACAGAACCACGTCGGACGCGCTGAGCAGAGCGTGGTACCGCTCCGGCGGACACGTCGGCACGAAGTGCACGCGCTCGGCCGGGAGAGCCCGGAACGCTGCCGGCATGACACCGACGAAAAGGAAGTGAGTCCGCTCGGGCAGGCGCCGTAGGTGACCCGCAAGGAGCGCGGGAACCCGCTCGGCGAGACGGTGGATCATGTCCGGCAGCCCGCGCTCGTCCGGATCCGGCTGCTGCCAGGACGACACCGGCACCATCACCAGCCGGTCATCACCGGACAGCCCGAGATCCTCACGCACCATGGCCCGCTCCGCTGCGCTCAGGCGGACCTCCGCGGGCAGAATCCGGTACGGGAACCCACGACCGGAGTCACCGGCGTCGAACTGACCGACCGGCACGGGGCGCAGGTGTGCCGGCATGTCGAGGATCCGGCGGCTGACCGCGCGCTCGGCGGGCAGCCCGCAGACGTCGAACTGGAAGGAGGTCTTCTCCCAGTCCCACAGGTCGACCGGCAGCACCGGCACCTGGTAGTCGTCCAAGAACCAGGGATTGAGGTCGAACCGGCGCGACAGTGTGCTCCAGTAGGTCAGGTAGTCGGCGAGGACGATGACGTCCGGTCGTGCCTCACGCACGACCCCGTCGATGACGCTCCGGATATTCCTGCCCTGCACCGGATCGGCGACGGTGTGACGGAATCCGTGGTGGTGGGCGGTCTGCTGGCCGGCGGGCGAGACGACGAACTCGCACTCCATCCCGGCGGAGCGAAGCTGCCGGGTGAGTCCGGTGCCGATCAGGGTTTCGCCGTACGCTGCGTCGGACAGCGCGAAGGTCAGTACTCTCATGCTGATCATCTCCGTGGCGGGTTCGCCGATGGCGTCGACCGCGCTGCCGCGGGCGTCCTCCGGCACAGTGCACCCACCATTGACGTGGCCCCTCAACCGGCACTCGACCGGTGATGGAGGGCGCCGGTACGCCGGGCGGCGCCGGTGCTGGCGCCGCGTCGAGGGGCGTTCGAGCGGCCGTTCCTAGCCTGCGACCATGAGCCGCTGGCTGATCACCGGCGCCGGAGGGCTGCTGGGCCGGGAGCTGACTCACCGGTTGAACCATCACGGTCACGAGGCGTACGGCCTCGACCGCGAGCACCTGGACATCCGTGACCGTGTCGCCGTGGCGGCCGCGGTGTCGGCCGTCGCGCCGGACGTCGTCGTCAACTGCGCCGCGGTGACGTCGATCGAGCGGTGCGAGGCGGACCAGGAACTGGCCATGGCCGTCAACGCCGCCGGCGTCCGGAATCTCGCCGAAATCTGCGCGGGCACCGGATCCCGGCTCGTGCACATCTCGACCGACTACGTCTTCGGCGGCCGGGCGAGCCTGCCGTACCCGGAGGACGCGCCCCCGGACCCGGGCAACGCCTACGGCCGTACGAAGGTGGTGGGTGAGCGGGCGGTACGGGAGGCGCTGCCGGACACGGGGTACGTGCTGCGCACCTCGTGGCTGTACGGCACCACGGGCCGGAGCTTCGTCCGCACGATGATTCGACTCGAACGCGAACAGGAGTCGACGGCCGTGGTGGACGATCAACGCGGCCAGCCGACCTGGGCAGGCGACGTCACCGAGCGGATCCTCGACATGCTGCGCCTGGGCGTGCCCGCCGGCATCTACCACGCCACCAACTCCGGCTCGGCCACCTGGTACGAGCTGGCCCGCGAGGTGTTCGCGCTGCTGGGAGCCGACCCCGCCCGAATCCGCTCCACAACCAGCGCGGAACGCGGCGAGACCGTCGCCCGCCCCGCCTTCAGCGTGCTGGGCCACGGTCGCTGGCGGGCGGTGGGGCTGCCGCCGCTGCGGCACTGGCGGACGGCCCTGCACGCCGCTTTTCCGCAGGTGCTGCGGGCAGCAGACGCGACGGAGGCCGCCACCGGCGGCGCTCGCGACCGGACACACGTCCAACCGAAGGAGTGATCCATGACTGTCAGGACGGGATGGGCCGACCAGCCGCTCGCCGCGGATGTCGCGACGGACGCCGTCAAACGGCTGCTGGCGGCCACGTCGACCCGCGACAACGACGTCAGCCGGGTGATCGACGCTCTCGGCGCCGAGCTGACCGCGCGCGTGCTCCTGGACGAGATCGTGTTCCGTGCCGAGCTGGACGACCTCGCCTCGCCGGCCGGCGAAACGGCCTCCGTCATCCTGGACCTGGCACACCGCGGCAATCTCCTACGCGCGTTGATCACCGTCCGACCGAAGGGCACCGAGGTGTACGGCGAGGTGGCGCGGTACGCGCCGGCGGCCGACGAATTGCCGGCGCCGGTCGTGCGGCAGGAACTCAGCGAGGTCGCCGTGGCCCTGTTCGGGCCCGCCGAACTCACGTCGGCGGCAACCCGCACGATCCAGTGGCCCGGGCACGAGGTCGTCGTGCCGTCACCGGAACGGCTGGCCCTGCCGGCGATCTTCTATGCGACGGTACAGCGGATCGTCCGCGCCCTGGATCGCCGGGACCCCGTCGACCTCACCGAGCTCGCAGTCCGCTGCGGCACGGACAAGTGGGGGGCGTTGCACCAGTACCCGCGGCACTACCAGCGTCACTTCGGCCCTCTCCGGGACCGCCGGCTGACAATCCTCGAGATCGGCATCGGCGGTTACCACGACCCCGAGCAGGGGGGTGCCTCACTGCGCATGTGGCGGCACTACTTCCCGCGGGCGGTGATCTACGGGTTGGACATCGTCGACAAACGACCGCTCGACGCGCCGCGAGTGGTCACGGTTCGCGGCGACCAGTCCAAGACGGAGCAGTTGGAGGAGTTCGCCCGACGTCACGGCCCGTTCGACATTGTCATCGACGACGGCAGCCACGTCAGCCGTGACGTTCTCATCAGCTTCCGGGCGCTCTTCCCGCACCTGCGCCCCGAGGGGCTGTACGTGATCGAGGACCTGCACACCTCGTACTGGCCGGAGGTGTTCCACGGCAACGACGAAAACCTCGACGACCCGCGGTACACGGTGGGATTCCTGAAGACGCTCGTCGACGGCCTGCACCACGAGGAGCTGCTGCGTCCCGAGGCGCGCGAGCCCCTGCCTACCGACACGCAGATCACCGGGCTGCACCTGTACCACAACCTCGTCGTGATCGAGAAGGGTCGCAACACCGAAGGCAGCCCGGTGGCGGATCTGCTCAGGGAGGAACGGGCGGCCCAGCAGTGACCGGCTTCCCGCCCACCCGCCCACCGGGTGGCCTGCTCATCGCGGGCGCGGCGGTCTACACCCCCCATCTGTTCGGCGATGACCGCGGCACGTTCCTCGAGTGGTTCCGCGCGGACTGGCTCGCCCAGCAAACCGGGCACCGGATGGACGTGAGTCAGGCCAACTGCGTGGTGACCAAAAAGGGGGCGATCCGCGGCGTCCATCTCATGTCCACCCCTCCCGGTCAGGCGAAGTACGTGACGTGCGTCGACGGTGCGGTGCTCGACGTGATCGTGGACGTACGGGTCGGCTCACCGACCTTCGGCCACTGGGAGGCGGTGGTCCTCGACGACCGGGAACGCCGGGGCGTGTACCTGGCCGAGGGACTCGGACACGCCCTGATGGGCCTCACCGACTCCAGCGCGGTGGTGTACCTGTGCTCGACCCGGTACGGCCAGGCGCCGGAGATCGCGGTCGATCCACTCGACCCGGACCTCGGCATCGGCTGGCCCTCCGACGTCGAGCCGATCCTGTCCGCCAAAGATGCCGGAGCGCCCTCGCTGCGGGAAGCCCGCCGAGCCCGGCTGCTCCCGCGCTACGACGAGTGCCTTCGGCACTACGAGGACATGCGCGCGACTCGCCTCGCGTCGAGCGGCTGACCCGGCCGCCCTCGGGGCCACGGCGGCGGTGGCCGGATTCCGGCCCCCGCCGCCGTGGTGCGGTGCTCAGGCGGCACCGAACCACCGGGCCAGCGCCTGCCGCAACCCTCGCGGGTCCGCCGGTGCGGCCGACACGGCCCAGGCGACGTACCCGTCGGGTCGGACCAGCAGGCCGGCGGCGGGGGCGTCGTCGCAGTCGGCCCGCACGACGCGAACTCGCTCCGACCATGGGGAGGCGACATCCGCGACGCCCGCGGTGAAGTCGAGCAGGACGCCCGCACCGCTGTGCAGCAGCGACACCAGGCTCGTGCCCCCGTCGGAGGTCTTCACCGCGACGTTGCGCGCGAACGAGCCGGTCAGCGGATGGGCGTCCTCGTCGCCGAAGTCGTACCGGGCGCCTGCTCCGCTCGCCAACTCCGCCAGGTAACGGTTCACGTCCGGGAACTCCAGGAGCTTGCCGAACAGGGATCGCAGTGCGGTGACGTTGCGGTGCGGGTCGAGCAGCGCGAGCTGGGTCCGGCTGTAGTCCAACACCGCCTCGGCCGCCGGCCGCCGCTCGGTGCCATAGGTGTCGAGCAGTTCGCCCGGGGCCCAGCCCCGCAGTGCGCCGGCCAGTTTCCAGCCGAGGTTCGCCGCGTCCTGCAGGCCCAAATTCAGCCCGAGACCGCCGTACGGGAAGTGCACGTGGGCGGCGTCGCCGGCCAGGAAAACCCGACCGTCCCGGTAGCGACTCGCCAGCCGGGTGGCGTCGCCGAACCGGGTCATCAGGGTCGGATCGACGATGTCCAGGTCCCGCCCGAGGATGCGACGTACCGCGCCCCGGAACTCGTCGAACGTCACCGGCGCGTCCCGGTCGGGGTGCGGCCGGCCGAACTCGGTGGTGACGATCCTGACCACGCCGTTGGGGCGGGGATTGATGTTGACGGTCCCGACCTCGGTACGGGTGATGCCGCGCCGCTCCTGTCCCATCGACGGCAGAACGCAGTCGCACAGCATGCCGCCGACACTGGCGTCCGTACCCTCGAAGGAGATGCCCGTGGCCTTGCGGACCGTGCTCCGCCCGCCGTCGCAGCCGACGAGGTAGGCGCCGCGGACCAGCCGCATGCCGTCTGGCGTGGCGACCTGCACCGTCACCGTGTCCGCCTCCTGGCGCACGCCGACGACCTCGTGCTGGTACGCGACGACGACGCCCAACTCCCGCGCTCTGGCCTCCAGCACCTCCTCCACCCGGGTCTGCGGGACGTTGAGCAAATACGGATGGTCCGCGTCGATACGGTCGAGTTGCAGCAGCGGCCACATGCCCGCGAACGGCATCTTCGGCCAGGGCGCCTTCGGATGCAGCAGCGGCACGAGCAGCCCTCGACGGTCGAGCGTCTCGGCCGTGCGGGCGTGCAGCCCCCAGGCCCGCGCGTCGGTCGGCCGCCGGTCGGCGCGCTCAAGCACCACCACGCCGACCCCGGCCAGGCCCAACTCGCTGGCGAGCATGAGGCCCACCGGCCCGCCGCCCGCGATCACCACCTCGGCGGTGAGCATCTCGTCGGTGGTGCCGGTCTGCTTGGTCATGCCGTATCCCTTCTCGATGGTCATGCCCGGTGACCGGCGATGTAGCGCAGCGGCAGCCCCGGCCTGTCGTGCGTCTCCAGCCCGGTGAGACCGGCGCCGGCGAGCATGTTGCGGTAGACGGTCGTCGAGTGCAGCTCGCCCGTGGACGTCCAGGCCAGCATGAGCAGGTTGAGCATCGCGGCGTGGAACTCGCGCTCCGGCGGCTGGTCCCCGGTGGTGAAGCTGACGATGACCAACCGTCCGCCGGGCCGCAGCCGGGCCGCAAGCCGGCGGACGAGTTCGGCGCAGCGACGGGCGGAGAACTGGAAGAGGAAGTTGCCCAAGAGGATCACGTCGTACTGGGCGTCCGGCAGCACGTCGAACGCGTTCCCGGGCAGGTACCGAACCCGGTCGGCGACGCCGAGCTGGTCCGCGTACGTCTCGGCCACGGCGAGCACCTCCGGCCAGTCGAGACACGTCACGGTGGCACGCGGGTCGCCCTTGGCGAGGGTGAAGCCGAGCAGGCCGTGCCCGCAACCGATGTCGAGGACGTCGAGGGACTCGCGGCTCGCGGCCCACGGAAGGATCTGCTCGGCGACGAACTCGGCGCTCGGCCGGACGGCGAAGGTGAGATGGGTGGCGAAGTCGACCCAGTACGGGTAGCCGGGGGACTCGGCGTCGGTCTCGAGCAGGGTCCCGCCGTGGCGCACGGCCCCGGCGAGGTCGCGCATGGTGTCCCACTCCGCGTCGCCGGCGGCGACCTGGATGATGCCGCCGCAGTACTGGGGGCTTGTGCTGACCAACAGCTCCTCGGCGCCGTCGACGAGGCTGAACTGTTCTCCCTCCGCCCTGAGCAGCCCGGCCGCGGCCAGCGCACGCAGCAGCATCCGGGTCCCCCGGGGGTTCGTGCGCAGCATCGCGGCCACGTCGTCGGGGTCGGCCGGCCCCTTCGCCAGGCTGTCGAAGACCTTCAGCTCGAGCGCGGCCCGCAGCAGGTACGTCGACTTGTACGCCGTCATCATGCTGAGCAACCGCTCGCGGCTGACCGGTACGACGGTCTCGGGCATTGCAACCTCCGTGTCTGGATCGATGAGAGCCGACCTGCTACCGCTGCGGCGGAGGGCAGGCGAGCCGACCGCCACCGGCGCGGGCCGAACGGGCGGCGGCGTCGAGGACCAACTGGCCCCGGTGACCGTCCGAGATCGTGGGGTGTCCGGTGCCGGTGCCCCGGAACACCGCGACCATGTCCGCGGCCTGCCGGGCCGAGCCAAAGCTGTGCACCAGCATCAGCTCCTCGAAGGAACCCGGAGTCACCTCGCCGGCCTCGACACCGTCCGCGGAAATCACGACCGGCTCACGACCGGCGCGGGTGAGGACGACCTCGGTCGGACGATCCGAGGTGAAGGTGACCGCGCCCGCGCTGCCGATGACGTCGAGCTCGTGGTGGAAGCGCCGGTAGGGGCTCGGCGGCAGGACGCGGCTGAGCACGAGGGAGGCGGAGACACCGGTCTCGAGCAGCAGGTCGACGGTGCAGTCGTCCCAGTTGCGGACCGGCCGCGGGATCCCGTCGCCGTCCGGCCGCTCCGCCACGACGGTGACTGCGGTGGCAGCGACCGACGCGATCTCCCCGCCCAGCCACCGGACGATGTCCACCGCGTGCGGGCCGAGGTCGCTGAGCACCCCGTAGGCATACTCGGCGTCGTCGTAACGCCAGGTCCACGGCGCACCGGGATCCCCCGAGAGCGCAGCCCTGGTGACGTAGCGCAGGTGACGGACCTCGCCGATCTCGCCCTCGGCGAGTATCCGGCGCAGGGTCGCCACGGCGGGGTGCCAGCGTTGCGTGAAACCGACCACCGTCCGTACGTTCCGGCAGGCGTGTACCATCCGCTCGGTTTCCCCGCCGTCACGAGCCAGGGGCTTCTCGCAGAAGATGTCGAGGCCGCGATCGGCCGCGGCGGTGACCGCCGCCAGGTGACTCGACGGCGGCGACGCGATGACGAGCGCGTCGAGGTCGACGGAGTCGAGCATGGTCTCCAGGTCGGCGAAGGACCGCGGTATCCCGCTCGCCGCAGCGGCCGTGGCCGCCCTGGCGGCATCCCTGCCGCACAACGCGGCGACCTCCACGCCGACCATGTCCCGTAGCGGGGGCAGTAGGTAGCGCTGCGCCCACCAGCCGTGTCCGTGACAACCGATCCGCAGCGTCTTCATGGCATCTCCTTCACAGGGTCGCTCCGGACAGTCCGGCCCGCCGCGCAGCCGCCGTGAACACCTCGGGGGTCGGTGGCAGCGCGTCGACCGAGGCGAGGTAGCGGGCGCGGCCGGCCGCCAGCGCGTCGCGGGTGGCTGGTTCGTACAGCACCCCCTCGATGCCGCGCACCACCGCTTCCTCGTCGAGCAGCTCGTACTGCGCGATGGCCTCGAGGTAGGCGTTGTCCTTCAGCAGGGCGGACATGAACGTGTACAAGCCCTTGGGCCACATGCGGAAGGGCTGGATCGGCACCGTGCCGGTCAACCATTCCCGCGTCCGTGCGCTCAGGCCCCCCAGCTCGCTGTCGACGGCCGCGACGGCCGACGCGTCCGGCACGTGGAACCGGTTGGTCAGGAGGACGGCCGGAACGTCCATCAGCATCGCCCGTAGCATCGTGGTGCCGTTGGCGGTCAGCGACAGCACCGCGTCCGCGGACACCATCAGCGCGTGATAGCGCTCCGGCGGGCACAGCGGCAGAACATGCACCTGCTCGGCCGGCAGGGCGCGGAACGCCGGCGGGACGTAGCCGACGAAGAGGAAGTGCGTCGTGGCCGGAAGCCGGCCCAGGTACCCGGCCAGCAGGCCGGGTACGCGCTGCGCGACCCGGCGGATCATCTCCGTCGTGCCGGGGTCGTCCGGGCCCGGCTGCTGCCACGACGACACCGGGATCATCATCAGCCGATCCTGCGGGCCGAGCCCCAGCTCGGAGCGGACGCGGGTACGTTCGGCCGCTGTCAACCGGCGTTCCGGCGTCAGCAGGCGGTAGGGGAAGCCCCGGCCGGTCGTCCCGCTGCCGAGATGGCACACCGGGACGGGACGCAACTGCGCCGGCATGGCGAGGATGCGCCGGCTCACCTCACGCTCGTACTCGCGGCCCAGGACGTCGAAGCGGAACGAAGTGTCCTCCCACTCCCAGATGTCGATCGGCAGCACCGGTTTCTGGTAGACGTCGATGAACCAGGGGTCGACGTCGAACCTTCGGACGAGGGTTCCCCAGTAGTTGAGGTAGTCGGCGAGCACGATCGTGTCCGGCCTCGTCTCGCGGACCACGGCGTCGACGACGGCTCGCACGTCCCGAGTTTCGCCGGGCTCCATCACGGTGTAGGAGTAGCCGTGGTGGCGGACCAGTGCCTCCGCCGTACGCGAGATGACGTAGTGACAGTCGGCGCCGGCCGCGCGCAGCTGGTCGGTGAGCCCTACCCCGATGAGCGTGTCCCCGTATGCCACCGTGGACAATGCGAAGCTGAGGATCTTCATAGCCGCCCCTGTCGCGCCGGATGGAAGCCACCGCCGCCACGTCTCGGCCGGGTGGCACGGCATCCAAGGGTCGTCGCGGGCGCTCAAGGAATGCTCGATCGGCACCGCGAGGGCTCGAGGTACCGTCGAGCAGCGCTTTAGGCGGCCCGCGCACGCTCGGCCCCATGCGACCCACAGAGCGAGCCGGTACCGACGCCCGGGCGGCGGTCGTGTGCGGTCTCGGCGCCTGGTTGCCGCCGACCGTCGTGACCAACGACGACCTCGCCCGCCGCCTGGACACCTCCGACGAGTGGATACGTACCCGTACCGGTATCCGTGCCCGGCACGTGGCCTCTCCCGGGATGCCGACCTCTCACCTGGCCGCGGAGGCGGGTGCCCGGGCCCTGGAATCGGCCGGGGTCCACGACGTCGACATGGTGGTGCTGGCCACCACCACCCCCGACCGGCCGTGCCCGGCGACCGCCCCGGTGGTCGCGACGCGGCTCGGGCTCACCGGGCGCCCGGCGTTCGACGTGTCGGCGGTGTGCACCGGGTTCCTCTACGCCCTCGCCACGGGCGCCGGCATGATCACATCCGGAGCCGTCGAGACGGTCCTCGTCGTCGGCTCCGAGGTGTACAGCACCATCCTCGACCCCGCGGACCGTTCCAGTTCCGTGATCTTCGGCGACGGTGCCGGCGCGGTGGTCCTACGCGCCGGTCACAGGAGCGAGGACGGCGCCGTCGGGCGCAGCGAGCTCGGCAGCGACGGCTCGCTGGCCGACCTCATCACCGTCCGGGCGGGGGGCTCCGAGCAACGCTCGTCCGGTGCGCCCGCCCTCCCCGCGGACCGCTACTTCTCGATGTGGGGAAAGGAGGTCTTCGCCCACGCCGTCACCCGCATGGCTGAGGCGACCCGGGCGGCGTTGGCGGGCGCCGGCTGGCACGCGGCCGACCTGGACCGGTTGATCGGCCACCAGGCAAACGTCCGCATCCTGCACGCCCTGGGCGAGTACCTGGACATCCCCCGGGAACGCCTCGTGATCCATCTCGACCAGATCGGCAACACGGCGGCGGCGTCGATCCCGCTCGCCCTTGCCTACGCGCAGTCGACGGGCGAACTGGCACCCGGAGCACGGGTGGCGCTCACCGCCTTCGGCGGCGGCGCGACCTGGGGCGCGACCACGCTCACGTGGCCCGCGCTCAAAACCGTGTGAGACCGGCTCCGACGCCGGTCGAACGACCAGAACAGGAGAAGCCAGGACATGACCGATGTGACGCCGCCCACCTTCGAACAGTTGGCCGCGATCGTGGAGGACAAGCTGGGCCTCCCGCCTCGGCGGATCCAGCCGGACACCGTGCTGAGCGAAGTGGACATCGACTCGTTGTCGCTCATCGAGGTCTCGCTGGCTCTTGAGAAGCAGTACGGGGTGCACCTGGAGACCGAGGACGTCGACACCGCGATCACCGCCCGCGACCTGCACGATCTCGTACTGTCCGCGTCCACCGCCCGGCCCTGACCTGACTTGCTGGGTCCGGGCGGCACACCGGCGCCCGGGCACCCGCGCAGAGAGGTGAAGGACATGACTGCCCGGCACCGGCCCCACCCGGCCAGCGACGCCGTCACGCCCGCCGCACCGGAGCGCCGGCGCGGCACCGGGCTGCTCGACGGCAAACGGTTGTTGATCACCGGCGTGCTGACGGAGTCGTCCATCGCGTATCACGTCGCCCGGATAGCCCAGAACGAGGGCGCGCGGATCGTCCTGACGTCGTTCGGCCGGGCGATGCCGATCACCAGGGCGATGGCGGAGCGACTGCCCCAGCCGCCGCCGGTTCTGCCGCTCGACGTCACCGACACCGGCGACCTGACGGCTCTGGCCGGCCGGGTACGCAAGGAACTCGGTGCGCTCGACGGTATCGTGCACTCGATCGCCTTCGCGCCGCAGAACGCCCTGGGCGGCGCCTTCCTGGAGACGCCCTGGACGGATGTCGCGACCGCGCTGCAGGTCTCGGCATACTCGTTCAAGGCGCTCGTGAGCGCGTGCCTGCCGCTCCTCGGTCCGGGCGCATCCGTCGTCGGTCTCGACTTCGACGCCGCCCTCGCCTGGCCCGGCTACGACTGGATGGGCGTGTCCAAGGCGGCCCTGGAGTCCGTGACCCGTTACCTTGCGCTGTACTTGGGTGACCGGTCCATCCGGGTCAACCTGGTGGCGGCCGGGCTGATCAAGACTCTCGCCGCCCGGTCGATTCCAGGGTCCGCGCGGCTGGAGGAGATCTGGCGCACCCGGCCGCCGATCGCGTGGGACGTCAAGGATCCGGTTCCCGCCGCCCAGGCGTGCGCGGTCCTGCTCTCCGACTGGCTGCCTTCCACCACCGGCGAGATCCTGCACGTCGACGGCGGCCTGCACGCTGTCATGACCTGAGCGGCGTCGGTGACGGGCGAGCCTCGTCGCCAGCGCCGCTTTCTCGGAGGGAGTCCCGTGAAGGGAATCATTCTCGCCGGCGGGCACGGGACCCGGTTGCATCCCATCACCCTCGGCGTCTCGAAACAGCTCCTGCCCGTCTACGACAAGCCGATGATCTACTATCCGCTGTCGGTGCTCATGCTCGCCGGCATCCGCGACATCCTCCTCGTCTCGGCACCCTCGGACCTGCCGCAGTTCCACCGGCTCCTCGGCGACGGGTCGCAGTTGGGACTGAGACTGACCTACGCGGAGCAGCCGGAGCCGCGTGGGCTCGCCGAAGCCTTCATCATCGGGGCGGAGCACATCGGTGACGACCATGTCGCGCTGGTGCTGGGAGACAACATCTTCCACGGCTCCGCCTTCTCGGAGGTGCTGCGGCGTACGGCGAAGTCCGTCAACGGGTGCGTGCTGTTCGGATACCCCGTGAAGGACCCGGAACGCTACGGCGTCGCCGAGGTGGACGCCAGCGGCCGGCTGCTCTCCCTGGAGGAGAAGCCCCTCATCCCCCGTTCCGACCGCGCGGTGACCGGCCTGTACTTCTACGACAACGAGGTCGTCTCGATCGCCCGACGGCTGCGGCCGTCGGCGCGGGGGGAACTCGAGATCACCGACGTCAACCTCGACTACCTCGGGCGCGGCAAGGCTTCCCTCGTGGACCTGGGCCGCGGAACAGCATGGCTGGACACGGGAACGTACGACTCGCTGATGGAAGCGGCGAAGTACATCGAGATCCTCGAGAACCGTCAGGGCATTCGCATCGCCTGCGTGGAGGAGGTGGCGCTGCGGATGGGATACATCGACGTCGACGCGTGCCATCGGCTGGGCGAGGCGATGCGGAAGTCCGCCTACGGCCGGTACGTGATGGAGGTGGCGGACCTGGCTCGCGCCCGCCTGGTCGGTGAGATCGCCCGAGTGCGGGGCTGACCAGCCATCCGTCCGGCAACGCGGGTGCCGAGCTCAGTATGACCGGCTCGGCACCCGCGTTGTGGCGACCCGCGGGACCTCAGCCCCCCGTGGCCAGGATCCGGTCCGTCAGCGTGGTGTCGTGCTCGGCGGCCCGGAACCGGGGGTCGTTGAGGGCGGTACGCACGAAGTCGATGCTGGTGCGCACTCCCGGGCCGGCGATCCGGAACTCGTCGAGCGCACGGACCATCCGCGCCATGGCCTGGGGCCGGTCCGGCGCCCACACCACGGCCTTGGCCAACAGCGAGTCGTAGTTGGGCGGCACGCGGTAACCGGGATATCCGTGGGTGTCCACCCGGATGAACGGTCCGGCGGGCGGTTCGAAGACCTCCAGCAGCCCCGGAGCCGGCACGAACCCACGCGAGGCGTCCTCGGCGTTCACCCGGCACTCGATCGCCGCGCCGCGGATGACCACGTCGGACTGCCCGATCGTCAGTGGCTCGCCGGCGGCGACCAGCAGCTGCTGACGGACGAGGTCGATGCCGGTGACCATCTCGGTGACCGGGTGCTCGACCTGGATCCGGCAGTTGACCTCCATCAGGTAGAAGTCCTCGCCGTCAACGAGGAACTCGAAGGTGCCCACCCCGACGTAGCCGACGGAGAGGGCGCCCGTCACGGCGGCCCCGGCCATCCGCGCCGCCAGGCTTTCGGACAGACCGGGCGCGGGAGCCTCCTCGATCAGCTTCTGGTGGCGGCGCTGCACCGAGCAGTCACGGTCGCCGAGATGCACGGCGTTGCCGTGGCGGTCGCAGAGCACCTGGACCTCCACGTGCCGGGCAGACTCCAGGTAGCGCTCGAGGTACACCCGACCG
Source organism: Micromonospora sp. B11E3 (assembly GCF_039871625.1). Lineage (NCBI taxonomy): Bacteria > Bacillati > Actinomycetota > Actinomycetes > Micromonosporales > Micromonosporaceae > Micromonospora > Micromonospora sp. B11E3. The sequence goes on from NZ_JBDPMC010000030.1 coordinate 44,606, forward strand.
TCCCCGAACACCGCCTGCGCCGTGGCCCGTACCTCCTGGTAGGCGCGGGCGAACTCGGCCGCGCGGCGGACCACGCGCATGCCGCGTCCGCCGCCGCCGGCCACGGCCTTGATGATGACGGGGTACCCGATGCCGGCCGCGATCTCCTGTGCCGTGGACAGGTGCTCGACCGGCTCGGGGCTGCCCGGCAGCACCGGTAGGCCGGCGCGCGCCATCAGGCTCCGCGCCAGCGCCTTGTCGCCCAGCCGCGACATCACCGAGGGCGGCGGGCCGATGAACGTCATCCCGTTGGCCGCGCAGATCTCCGCGAAGTCGGGATCTTCGGAGAGGAATCCGTATCCGGGATGGATCGCCTGCGCTCCGGTGATCCGCGCCGCCTCGATCACGGCAGGTATGTTGAGGTAACTGCGCTTCAACGGCGACGGTCCGAGGTGGACCGCCCGGTCGGCCTGGCGGACCACGGCCGACTCCCGGTCCGGCGTGGCGTAGACGGCCACCGTGCGGATGCCCATCTCCCGGCAGGTGCGAGCCACCCGGACGGCGATCTCGCCGCGGTTGGCGATCAGAACGGTGTCGAACATGTCAGCTCCGATCGCCTCTGGTCGCTGCGGTAGCACGGGGCGCTATGGCCATCAGCTGCTCGCCATACTCGACACCGGTCGAGTCGCCGACGACCACACGCATTACCTCGCCGTCGATGTCGGCCTCGACCGGCAGCATCATCTTCATGGCCTCCAGGATGGCGATCTGCTGGCCGGCGACGACGGCGTCGCCCTCGCGTACGAAGGGCTCGGCGCCGGGTTCGGGAGCCCGGTAGAACGTGCCGACCATCGGCGCGCAGACGTAGTGCAGCGGGGTCTTCCCGACGGCATCGGCCGCCTGCGCGGCGGCGATTCCACCGGCCGCGACCGCCCCGGTCACGGCAGCGGCCGTGCTGGCGGACTCCTGGGCGTACCGCTGCGCGTCATCCAGGACGGCGGGATCGCTCCATTCCATCTCGACGCGCGCCGCGCCGCTCTCCAACCGCAGCCGCCGCAGCGATGCGGGAGCGGCCGAGATGAGGCGCTCAGCGGTCCGGGCGACCGCCTCGACGGCCGCCTCGGCGCCGCTGGCGTCCGCCAGCTCGACAGGTGCGCTCGTGCTCGTCTGCTCGCTCACCGGTTGGCTCCTTCCACGATCACAATCTCCTGCGTCGGTGCGCCGAGGCGCCGGAAACGGCTCCGGCGTCGCGCGATCAACTGGTCCGGCCGCAGGGGCTGCAGGTCTTCGAGGGCGGCGGCGAACGCCGCGCGCAGGGCGGCGGCGGCCGCGAGCGGGTCCGCCTGTGCCCCGCCCTCAGGCTCCGGAACGACACCGTCCACGATGCCGGCGCGCAGCAGGTCCGACGCCCGCAGGCCGAGGGCCGACGCCGCCCTGGGCGCGGCCGCCGGGTCGTCCCAGAGGATGGCCGCGCAGCCTTCCGGGCTGATGACCGAGTAGACCGCGCCGGACAGCATCAGCACCTGGTTCGCCACCGCGAGGGCGAGCGCGCCGCCGCTGCCACCCTCACCGGTGACGGCGGCCACAATCGGTACCGGCAGAGCCGCCATCAGCCGCAGCGCCTCGGCGATGGCGACCGCCTGGCCGCCGGCTTCCGCCTCGACACCGGGGTAGGCACCGGGGGTGTCGATGAGGGTGAGGACGGGCACGCCCACCTTGGCGGCAAGCCGCATCAGCCGGACGGCTTTGCGGTATCCGGCTGGTGTTGCCATCCCGAAGTTCCTGGCGATCAGGTCGGCGGGCTGGTGTCCCTTCTGGTGACCGATGACGACCACCGGCTGCCCGTCGAAGCGGCCGATGCCGCCGACGATCGCCGGACAGTCCCCACCGGAGCGGTCGCCGCGCAACTCCTGGAAGCCGTCGATCAGGTACCCGATGTAGTCGAGCGTCGTAGGCCGCGCCGTGTCCCGGGCGCGCTGCACGGTCGCCCACGGCTCCTCGTCGGTCAGCCGGTCCGGGTCGTGGATCACGGGCACGGCCCCGGACGCGCGACGGTGCGGCACCACTGGCGCGGCGAAGGCGAGCAGACGGGCCAGCGCGGGACGCAGGGCCGCCCGCGGTACGACGTCGTCGACGAGCCCGTTCGCCAGCAACGACTCCGCCTCTTGGAATCCGCTCGGCAGCGACTGCCGGATGGTCTGCCGAATGACCCGGGGCCCCGCGAAGCCGAGACGGGCCCGGGGCTCGGCGATGATCACATCGCACAGCGTGGCGAAGGACGCCGCCACGCCACCGTAGGTCGGGTCGGTGACCAACGAGACGGTGAGGATCCCCTCCTCATCCAGTCGGCCCAACGCCTGGCTGGTCTTCGCCATCTGCATGAGGGAGAGAGCGCCTTCCTGCATCCGCGCGCCGCCGGAGGCGGTCACGAGAAGCAGGGGCGTGCGGTCGGCCAGCGCGGTCTCGGCGGCCAGGGTGATCATCTCACCCACTGCGGCGCCGAGGCTGCCGCCCAGGAACCGGAAGTCCATCACGGCCGCGACGACCGGGTGCCCGTCGATACGGCCGCGCAGACAGAGGACGCCTTCGTCCAGTCCGGTGCTCAGGCGAGCGCTGTACAGCCGGTCGGTGTACGGACGGGTGTCGACGAACCGCAGGTGGTCCTCGGAGTCGACGGCGAACGACAGGGGTTCCACCGAGCCGGGGTCGAGCAGTTGGCGCACCCTCTCCGGCGCGGTCAGCCTGGCATGGTACTGGCACTCCGGGCAGACCAGCAGGTTTCGCTCCAGCCGCCTTGTGTAGACGAGTGCCCGGCAGCGGGGACACGCGGTCCATTCCGGCGCTGTCGCTGCCTGGACGGACGCCGGCATCGTCGCGGTCACCGTTCTCCTCCCCCGCGGAGGCACCGCGCGGCGCGGCGCGCGGGCTGGGCCGGCCGGCACGATGGGTCCGGCCATGTCGGCTGCCTGTTCATGTCGTCCCCTGCTGTTACCGCTGGCACTGGGCAATGGTGGTGGTGACCGCCGGCGGTCGCCGGACGTCGCCGTGGCGGGCTCATGCCCGTTGCCCGACGGCTGCCGAGGGCAGCGCGCCGACGAGGCGGAACATGTCCACCGACGACGACGTGAGCACCTCGTGCTGAAGGCGCTTGAGCTCCTCCGACGGCTCCAGCCCGAGCTCGCTGTCGAGGATGCCGCGCAGGTCCTGATAGGCGTTGAGCGCCTCGGCCCGTCGGCCGGCCAGGCTTAGGATGGTGATGAGCTGACCGTGGAACCACTCGTTGAGCTGGTGCTCCTTGACGAGGGTGCGCAACTCGGGGATGAGTTCCCGGTGGCGACCGAGCCTGATGTTGGTCTCGATGTACAGTTCGGTGGCGCGCAGCCGGAGTTCCTCCAGGTAGACGATGTGCGCGACGAGGGCATCGCCCGCCGGGATGTTGGCCAGCACGGCCCCGTGACACATGTCGAGTGCCTGCCGCAGATGCTGCGCGGCGGCCTCGTCTTGGCCGTTGCGAAGTTCCCGCCGACTGCGGTCGATGAGCTGCTCGAACATGATGCTGTCCACTTCGTGGTCCTCGACCTCCATCCGGTACCCGGGCGGGCAGGTGACCAGCAGTTGGCGCCCGGGCGCGCCGACCGCTTCCGCAACGAACGCCTTGCGGGCGTGGTAGACATACGTCTGCAGGGTGGTGAGGGCACTGCGTGGCGGGTGATCTCCCCACAGCTCGCGGATGAGGGCCTCGACCGGCACGACGCCGTGGGTCTTGGCCAGCAGCAGGGCCAGAACCTGGCGTACCTTGGGCGAACGCAGCCGGAAGGGGCGCCCGTCGTCAGTGCTGATCTCGAAGGGGCCGAGGAGCCTGAATTGCATGGGTGATCTCCGCTCGACGATGGCCTGGATGAGTGGTGACGATCCCGCGACCGCCCGGGCATGTGCGGCAGACGGCGACGCCCTTCGGCCGGCGGTCCTAAACAGGTTCCAACAGGGTCGAGTCCTCTGCTAGTGCGGCCATACCGGCCGGGGCCGTGAAATCTCACGGCCCATCCATGACGGATTCACAGACACCCATGCAGAGTTCACGGATCGCTCCCGCCGGGTACCAACCCCGCACCACATTCATGCCGGCCAGCGGGTCGGAGTCGGTGCGTTCGGGCACCAGAGGAAGGGCCCGGACGTCCGCAAAGAATTTGTAACAAGATGGCCATCCGCGCGGTGTGCAAACAGTTCACCCGGTCCCCGTCGCTCCCTCCGCAACGCAACGGCCGGACGACGTTGTCGCCGAGTTGATTTTTTCGCCAATTCCGAGATGCTGCAAAGCGGTAGATCCGGGACATCCCAACACGCCCGGGCGACTACCTGCGCCTGTCATGGCCGCCTGCGGGACGTTAGCCAATAAAGGCACAAACGCCGATATTCCACCCAAGGTCCAGCCCGGGACATAGACGGTGAGCAGCAGAGTTCTCACTCAGCGAAGTAAGCTGTCTCGCGGTGGGCCACCGCGACGGAGAGGGAACAGCCGATAAGCCTTTGAGCCCGACAGCAGGTCACGACGGGGGTTCCATGACGAACGTGTCCACCAGTCCGCCCACCTCTTCCGCCGCCCGGCTCACGGGCCGCCATATCGGTACGGCGATAGCGGTCGCGGTCGCACTGCTCAGCTATTCCATCCTCAGCGTCAGCCAGATACTGCGGCACCACCCCACCGCGACGGAATTCACCGCCTCCATCGTCCTGCACGCCATTCTGCTGCTCTTGCAGATCAGGCATTCCCTGTCGGCCGGGCCGGGCCACCGGCCGGTCCACCTGCGAACGCTGGCCGTGCAGGCGGCCATGACATACGGCCCGTTCCTGCTCTTTCCCGAGTCCTGGTCCGGCATGCCGGGCCTGCTCGCCGGGTCCGTGCTCCTGCTCCTGCCCACGCTCCCGGCCTGGCTGCTGTTCGCCGTGGCTGTCGCGTTCACCGACGGGATCCTCGCCACGCTCGGGCGTCCGGCCGCCGACCTCGTCGAGACCACGGCCCTGACGAGCCTCACCGGGCTGGCCGTCTTCGGCCTGTCACACCTGACCCGTCTCGTCTGCGTGATGGGGCAACTTCCAGAGCGGACCGCACGCGTGGCGCAGGCCGCGACGGAGCGGGAACGCTTCCGGATACGACGTGACCTGCACGACACCCTCGGCTACAGTCTGTCGCTGATCGTCCTGAAGAGCGAGCTCGCGTACCGCCTGGTCCCGGCCCGCGACGACCGCGCCCGGGAGGAGATACGTGAGGTGGTGCGCACCTCCCGCCGGGCGCTGACCGAGGTCCGCGCCGTGGCGAGCGGCTCCCTCACGATGTCCCTACCCGCCGAGACCAGGTCCGCCGCCGGCATGCTGAGCCAGGTCGGGATCGACACCACCGTCAAGGCCGAGGTGGACCAGCTGCCGGCGTCGGTAGACGTGGTTCTCGCCACCGTACTGCGCGAAGGCGTCACGAACCTGCTGCGGCACAGCCGGGCCCGCCACTGCCGCATCGAGATCGTACGGGCCGGCGCCTCGGTCCGCCTGACGATCTTCAACGACGGCGCGGGCACGGACGCCCGGAGCACGCCGGCCGCGGAGGGCGGTAATGGCATCGGCAACCTGCGTTCCCGGCTGGCGGAGATCGGCGGCGGGCTGACCGTCACGCGGCTCGCACCGGACGGGTTCCTGCTCCGCGCCGTGGCGCCGCTGCCCGCCCGTGTCGACCAAGGCGCTTCCCGGACGCCTTGTCGGTGAGGTGTCCCCTCCCCTGCTCCGCCTGCCCGGGCATGGACGGGGTGGCGCCCGTGCGGCGGCCCGGTTTCGTCAGCTCTCGAGCGATGTTCCAGAACCGCCGCCCAAGCTCGAGCCACCAGTCTTCGACCGTTCCCGGAGCCGACAGGGAGAACCGACCATGCACTGGGCGAAAGACGTTCCGATGGAGCCGAGATGAGCCGAAGAAGGATCGTGATCACCGGGCTGGGAATCGTCGCCCCCGGCGGGATCGGCGCCAAGGCATTCTGGGAGCGGATCACGGCGGGCCGCACCGCGACGAGACCGATCACCGCGTTCGACGCCTCGGCCTTCCGGTCGCGCATGGCCGCAGAGGTGGACTTCGACGCGTCCCAGGAGGGCCTGTCGGCGCGGGAGAACAGGCGCCTGGACCGGGCTGCACAGTTCGCTCTCGTCGCCACGCGGGAGGCATTGGGCGACAGCGGGCTGGTGCTGGACGGCGACCCTACCCGCGTCGGCGTGAGTATCGGTAGCGCCGTCGGATGCACCGTCAAGCTGGAGGAGGAGTACGTCGTCCTCAGCGACACGAGCCGGCACTGGGAGGTCGACCACCGGTACGCGAGCCCCCACCTGCACGACTACTACATGCCGGGATCGCTCGCGGCCGAGGTGGCCTGGGAGGTCAACGCCCAGGGACCGGCCACGGTCGTCTCCGCCGGCTGCACGTCCGGCCTGGACTCCCTCGGGCACGCCTGCGACCTCATCCGAGAGGGCGGCGTCGATGTCATGGTCGCCGGCGGCACCGAGGCCCCCATCTCGCCCATCACCGTAGCCTGCTTCGACGCCATCAAGGCGACCTCCGCACGCAACGACGACGCGGAGCACGCCCTGCGGCCGTTCGACCGCACCCGGGACGGCTTCGTGCTCGGCGAAGGGGCGGCGATCCTCCTGCTCGAGGAACTGGGCCACGCGCTCGCCAGGGACGCGCGGATCTACGCCGAGATCACCGGCTTCGCCGCGCGCAGCAACGCATACCACATGACCGGTCTGCGCGCCGACGGCGTCGAACTGGCCGCCGCCGTCACCGCGGCGCTGGCCGAGAGTGGTCTGCCAGCCGAGGCGATCGACTACGTCAACGCCCACGGCACCGCCACCAAGCAGAACGACCGGCACGAGACAGCGGCTCTCAAGGCCAGTCTCGGCGACCACGCTTACCGCACCCCCGTGAGTTCCATCAAGCCTGTGGTCGGCCATTCCCTTGGCGCGGTGGGCTCCATCGAGGTCGCGGCGTGCGCTCTGGCGATCGCGCACGGGACGATTCCCCCGACCGCCAACCTGCACGAGCCGGACCCGGAACTCGATCTGGACTACGTACCGCTCGAGGCCCGGGAGGGCCGGATCAGCACCGTACTCAGCGTCGGCAGCGGATTCGGCGGATTCCAGAGCGCCATGGTGCTGGCGCGTCCTAAAAAGGCGACGGTATGACCACCGCGGTGGTGACCGGCCTCGGCGTCGCGGCGCCGAACGGCCTGGGGCACGAGAGGTTCTGGTCGGCCACCCTGCGGGGCGAGTCGGGCATCGGTCCGGTGCGGCGCTTCGACGCGAGCCGCTACCCGTCCCGCCTGGCCGGCGAGGTTCCCGAGTTCGATCCCGACGAGCACCTGCCGAAGCGCCTCATCCCGCAGACCGACCGGATGACGCAGCTGGCGCTCGCCGCGGCGGACTGGGCCCTGACGGACGCGGGTGTGCAACCCGGGACCTACGACACCGAGCAGATGGGTGTCTCGACGGCGGGCGCGTCCGGCGGCCTGGAGTTCGGCCAGCGGGAACTCGACAACCTGTGGGGCAAGGGGCCGCAGCACGTCAGCGTGTACATGTCCTTCGCCTGGTTCTATGCGGTCAACTCGGGACAGATCTCGATCCGGCACGCGATGCGGGGGCCGGCCGGGGTGTTCGTCGGCGACCAGGCCGGCGGGTTGGACGCGGTCGCCCAGGCACGCCGCAACATCCGTAAGGGGCTGCGGTTGGTCATGTCCGGGGGCGCGGACAGCTCGCTCTGCCCGTACGGATGGGTCTCACGGATGAGCGGTACCCAGCTCAGCACCCGCGACGACCCGAACCGGGCCTACCTACCGTTCGACGTCGACGCGCACGGGCATGTGCCCGGCGAGGGCGGCGCGATCCTCGTCGTCGAGGACGCCGACTCGGCACGCAGCCGCGGTGCCCGGGCGTACGGCGAGATCGCGGGGTACGGGGCCTCGTTCGACGCCGCGCCGCGCCACGGCGGGCAGCCCGGCCTGCGCCGCGCGGCCGAGGTCGCCCTGGCCGACGCCGGTCTCGAGCCCGCCGACATCGGCGTGGTCTTCGCCGACGGGTCCGGCTCCACGGAGCAGGACGGCGTCGAGGCCGCAACCATCACGTCCGTCTTCGGCGCGGGTGCCGTTCCGGTCACCGTCCCCAAGACGATGACCGGCCGGATGAACTCCGGCGGCGCACCGGTGGACCTGGCTTGTGCCCTGCTGGCGCTCCGCGACGGCGTCATCCCACCCACCATCAACGTACGCACCGTCGACCCCGCCTACGAGATCGACCTGGTAACCGGGACTCCACGCAGGTGGAAGCCGAAGGCGGCGCTGGTGCTGGCCCGCGGCACGGGCGGGTTCAACTCGGCCATGGTGCTGCGGGCAGCCGGCTGAGCCCTGCAAGCACGACACGAGAGAAAGGTCATCATGCGACAGATCACCCTGCACCGACTGCAGAGCATCATGCGCGAGTGCGCCGGCGAGAACGAGGACGCCCAGCCGCTCGCGGACGCGGCAAACCGGACCTTCGAGGAGCTGGGCTACGACTCCCTGGCACTGCTCGAGACGCAGAGCCGGATCCACCGGGAGTTCGGCGTCGCCCTGCCCGACGAGGCGGTCGTGACAAGCAGCACCCCGCAGGCAATCGTCGACCACGTCAACGGACTCGTGAACGCCCGCTGACCCGGGCAGCTCGCCTGACGACACCCCACGATCAGACGATCCCGCGGAGGAAAAGGTATGCGGCGCGGCCCCATCGACGACCCGGTAAGTGTCGGCGACAGCGGACTCACCGGTCCTCTGGAGATCGGCGAACCACCGTTGCGGAAGCCGGGAGTGGGGCTCCGATCGCGGCTGCGGGGCTCGCGTGCCCGGCTGCTCAGCACACTTCGGGGCCTTCCCCGGGTGCTGCGCATCACCTGGCAGGCGAGCCCCGCGCTCGCCCTCGGGCTGCTGGTCGCCACCGTGCTGAGCGGTCTGGCGCCAACCGCGGCCGCCTACGTCGCCAAACTGCTCACGGACACGGTCGTGGAGGGGCTGGGCGCGGACGGCGGTCCCGCCCGAGTGGCGCTCGGCGTACCGCTGACCGGCTGGTCCACCATGGTCACGCCGACCACCAAGGTGGTCGCCGTGACCGGTGCGCAGCTGCTGGTGTTCGCGCTCATGGCCGCGGGGACCGCGGCGACGAACATCTGCCGGCAACTGCTCCAGGAGAAGGTGGCGCTCAGCATCCGACACCAGGTGATGGCCCACGCCGCTCGCCTCGACCTGTCGTTCTTCGAGTCGTCCGACTCCTACGACCTGCTCCGGCAGGCGAGCGACGGCACGGCCACCCGGCCGGTGTCGATGGTCTCCGGGCTCTTCGACCTCGTCAAGACGCTGATCACCTTCGGCAGCATGCTGGGCCTGCTCATCGTCGTGAGCCCGTGGATCGCCCTGGCCGCGCTGCTCGCCCCCATCCCCGCTTTCCTGGCCGACCACAAGTTCGGCGTCCGGGGCTTCCTGCTGATGATGTGGGGCTCGCCCCTCGTCCGACGCATGGAGTACCTCAACACCCTGACGACCACCGACACGTACGCCAAGGAAGTGAAGTTCTTCGCCCTCGGTCGGTACTTCGTGGATCGGTACCGCCAGCTCGGAGAGGTCTACTACCGCCGGCAGGCGCGGTTGATCCGGGGCCGGAACCTCGTCGGGGTGACCTGGGGCTTGATATCGATGTTCGTCAATGCACTCGCCTACCTCTTCATCGCGCTGGAGGCGATGGCGGGGCGGATGACCATTGGCGACATGGCCCTCTACACGGCGGCGGTGGCGTCCGTGCAGTCATCCGTACAGATGATCTTCTTCGGCATCACCGGCCTGCACGAGAGCTCGCTCTACCTGGCCAACCTGTACGGCTTCCTGAACGCCGAGCCGGCGATCACCGCCCCGGAGCGTCCTCGGCGGCTACCCGGCCGGGTGCGCGGCCACGTGGTGTTCGAGAACGTCTCGTTCCGCTACCGCGGCACCCAGCGATACGCGCTCCGTGACATGAGCTTCGAGATCCGGCCCGGCGAGACCGTGGCGGTGGTGGGTCGCAACGGCGCGGGCAAGTCGACGCTGCTGAAGCTGTTGTGCCGCCTGTACGACCCGGACGACGGCCGGATCCTCCTCGACGGCGTGTGCCTGCGCGAGTACGACCCTGAGGACTTGCGGCAGCAGATGAGCGCCATGTTCCAGGACTTCGTCATGTACCAGGGCACCGCCGCGGAGAACATCGGCGTGGGTGACCTGCCCGCCTTGGAGGACCGCCGGCGCATCGAGGAGTCGGCCACCAAGGGCGGCGTCGACACCTGGGCACGACGATTGCCACAAGGGCTCGACACCACGCTGGGACGATGGTTCTCCGGGGGTGTCAGCCTCTCCGGCGGCGAATGGCAGCGGATCGCGCTGGCGCGCGCCTTCATGCGGGACTCGGCCGTCCTGCTGCTCGACGAGCCCACCTCGGCCCTCGACGCCGAGGCCGAACACGACCTTTTCCGCAAGCTTCGCGAACTCGCGGAGGGCCGCACCACCCTGTACATCTCGCACCGCTTCTCCACGGTCCGGCACGCGGACCGAATCCTCCTGCTCCGCGGCGGAACGCTCGCGGAGCAGGGAGGTCACGACGAGCTCATGGACCTCGGCGGGGACTACGCCACCCTGTTCAACCTGCAAGCCTCCGCCTATCTCGATCTGGAGTACGGCGGCCCGAGGGGACGACGAGCCGTGCCGCACGACCGTTGACGCCCACACACGGTAGGGCCCGGTTCCGGCGCCGGTACCGGGCCCTACCGCGGTCAGCCTTCCAGGAGCACGGGCAACTCGTGCAGGCCGCGCATGATGTTTGCGCGCCACCGCACCTCGTCGGCAAGCCGCATCGACGGGAACCGGCGCACGATCGTGCCGATCGCCACCTGCGCTTCCATGCGTGCCAGTGGCGCGCCGAGACAGTGGTGGATCCCGTGGGAGAACGCCAGGTGCGGGTTGGGGTCGCGCGTGATGTCCAGCCGGTGCGGATCCGGGAACCTGCGAGGATCCCGGTTGGCCCCGCCGAAGGAGACGAGGACGACGTCACCCTTCCGGATCACCGTGCCGTCCTCGAGGTTCACGTCCTCCTTCGCGATCTGCCCCGCAGCGCTGAAGGAGCTCTCGTAACGCAGGAACTCCTCCACCGCCGTGCCGATGAGTTCCGGGTGCTGCTTGAGCTGGCTGTGCTGGTCGGGATTCGTCAGCAGGGCGTGGATCCCGTTTCCGATGAGGTTGGTCGTCGTCGCGTAGCCGGCGGCGATCAGGGCGATCCCCAGTTCGACGAGCTCCGGTCCGCTGAGCCGCTCACCACCGTCGTGCGCGGCGATCAACGCGCTCATGAGGTCGTTGCCCGGCGAGCGGCGCTTGGTCTCGATGAGGTCGATTATGTACTGCTTGGTCCGCTCGTAGACCTCCTCCCGGTTCTCCGCCACCTCCCCCGCCAGGATCTTTTCGGTGCGCGCCCGGACGTCCGCGCGGTCCTCGGCGGGCGCCCCGAGCATCTCGCAGATCACCGCGATGGGCAGCGGGTAGGCGAAGCGATCCAGCAGGTCCACCGGCCGGTCGGTTTCCAGTTCGTCGAGCATGCCGTCCACCAACTCCTGCACCCAGCCGCGCAGGCCCGTGACGCGCCGCAGCGTGAACGCCTGGCGCACCAGCTTGCGAATCCGGGTGTGATCGGGCGGGTCCGAGTCGACGGCGGCGACCTCGCCGTCGTCGGGACGTCGGCGGCTGAACCGCAGGTCGGCGAGAAGCTCCCGGGCGAGATCGTAGCGAGTCACCAGCCACACCTCCCCCATGAACGTCGTCTGCACCCGGACCACCGGCCCGGCCTCCCGCAGCCGGTCCAGCCCCGGGTACGGGTCCGCGGTGGCGACCGGGCTCTGCTCCAGCGGCACGTGCAGGATGCCGGTCATCGAGCCGCTCCCCCGGCCAGGTCGTCACGCCGGACCTGGCGGTGCTTGACCCGCCACGCCCCGCCCTGCCTGACCAGCACGTCGTCGCAGGTCGTGTGGACGTGGACGGTGGCCGGGCCGCCCCGCGGGATCTCCAGGACAAGCGCGTAACTGACGACCCGAACCTGATCGGGACCGTCCGGTCGGACGTCGACCATGCCGAGCCAGTGCCGGCGCCGGATGGCCTTCGCGTCCAGCGCGTCGCGGGCCGCCTGCGCCGCGGTACGGATCGCCGCGCGGCCCGCCACCGGCTCCGGCTGGGCGTCGGCCGCGAAGACCCCGTCCACGGTGAATGTGTCCGCCCACGCGGCTATCTGCCCCTCGTCCAGCAACTGCATCTGGCGTGCGTAGAAGTGCTGGACCTGCTGGTACAGGGTCTCGGTCACCGGATCGTCGTTCTGCTGTGCCACCTGCGCCGGCAGCGTCATGTCAGCTCCCTTTCCGCGTCGTCACCCGTTGCCGGCCCCACGGGTCGCGGCAACACCTCGCCTGAGCCTGGAGAGAACGCCTGGAGAACCGCTCAACCCGCCGTCGACCGGGCGGGCCGGGCGTCCAACGCTCATCGAGCCGGGATCGAGCTACGGGCCGCAGTCTCATGCCCAGCCGCCCATGCCCGTGCCGGAAGGGGAGACGCATGAACCCGGAGAAGCGGACCGCGATCGTCACCGGAGCGACCAGGGGGATCGGCCTCGCGGTGACGAAAGCCCTCGCCAGGGAAGGCTTCCGGGTCTTCGTCTGCGCCCGCGACGGCGCGGCGCTCGACGCGACGGTGAAGGAACTGCGCGGGCAGAGCCTGGACGTGGCCGGCCGTACCTGCGACGTGCGCGACCCCGCCGCCGTCACCGGGTTCGTCACGGCTGCGGCACAGCATCTCGGTCCCATCGACACGCTCGTCAACAACGCGGGACGCAGCGGTGGCGGTGTGACCGCCGACATCACCGACGAGCTGTGGGAAGACGTCATCGACACCAACCTGACGGGCGTCTTCCGGATGACCCGGGCCGTTCTGACGGTCGGGCGCATGCGGGAGCTGCCGCGCGGGCGCATCATAAACGTCGCCTCCACCGGCGGCAAACAGGGCGTGGCGCTGGCGGCTCCGTACTCGGCGTCCAAGCACGGCGTGGTCGGGTTCACCAAGGCGCTGGGCATCGAGCTGGCCAAGACAGGTATCACGGTGAACGCCGTGTGCCCCGGCTACGTGGAGACGCCAATGGCCGGCAGGGTGCGCCAGGGCTACGCCGCGCACTGGAACGTGTCGGAGGCCGAGGTGCTGCGCCGTTTCCAGGCGAAGATCCCGCTCGGCCGTTACACGGAGCCGCACGAGGTGGCGGCGATGGTCGCCTACCTCGCCTCCGACGCCGCGGCGCCGGTGACGGCGCAGGCGCTGAACGTCTGCGGCGGACTCGGCAACTACTGACCCCCGCAGGAAACGTACCCAGCTTGGAGGAGGAGACATGGACAGCGCACCCAAGGCGGAGACCGGCAACCTCACGACAATCGTCGCCCGCTTTCGGACCAAGGGCGACCCGAAGGAGTTCGAACGCTTCTTCCTGGAGCACGTCGAGTGGATGCGCCGGCAGGACGGGTTCGGCGCGCACCAGGCGGTGTACCTCTCGCAGGACCCGTCCACCTACGTCAATTTCGGTTGGTGGGTCACGAGGGAGGCCTTCCAGAAGGTGACGGAGAGTCCCGAGTTCCGCGCGCACCAGGGCGTCATGCACAAGATGCTCGAGAACGCGGAGATCGAGCCGTGCGTCAACCTCTTCCGGGTCAACGCCGGCGAGGAGGCCGGCAAGCGGGAGGAGTTCGCCAAGCCGCTGATGAACGTCACCACCTTCGAGGTCGACGGCGACCCGGCGGCGTTCGAGAAGGCGTTCGCGACGTACGCCGACACGGTCAGGGACCGGCGCGGTTTCGGGTACGCCGACCTCAACCGGTCCGTGCGGCGTCCGGGCCGCTACATCGGGATCGGCTACTGGTGGGACCCGGAGGCGTACGAGCCGGCGACCGCGCAGGAGGAGTACCAGGCGCTCGTCCGCCTCGCGAGGACGGTCACCGTCGAGCGGGTGGAGCACGTGGCGTGGAACCGGGCAGCCGATCCCGAGGAAGCGGTCAAGTGACACCACCCGACGCGGGAACCGCGGGCGCGCTGCCGTGCGACGTGTGCGTTGTCGGCGGCGGGCCCGCGGGGCTGACCCTTGCCCTGCTCCTGCTCCGCTCGGGAGCGACCGTCCGCGTCGTGGAGCGTAGCCGCTCGCTGGACCGCGAGTACCGCGGTGAGATCCTGCAACCGGGCGGGGCCGCGGTGCTCGAGGCGCTCGGGGTGCTGGCCGGGGCACGCGCCCGGGGCGGGTACGAGCACAGCGGCTTCCAGCTCGTCGACCGCGGTCGAGTGCTGCTCGACGTGGACTACCGCCACCTGCCAGGGCCCCACAACACACTGCTGAGCCTGCCGCAGCGCCACCTGCTGGAGGAGTTGCTGGAGGCCTGCGCCGCATTTGCCGGCTTCCATTACCATCCCGGCGCCCGGGCCGGCGAGCTGCTCCGCAGCGCCGGCGGCGCGGTCGAGGGCGTGGTGACCAGCGACGGCGGTGCGCGTCAGACCATCACGGCGCGCTGTGTGGTCGGCGCGGACGGGCGGTACTCGAAGATCCGGACGCTGGCCGGCATACCGGCCGATCGTGTGGAGGCCTTCGGGCACGACGTCCTGTGGTTCAAGCTGCCCGCCACGGACGACCCGGAGCCCACCGTGCGGATCTTCCGCGGCGGGGGCAACCCGGTGCTGGTCTACCGGTCCTTTCCCGACAGCATGCAGGTGGGCTGGACGCTGCCCCACGGCGGCTACCGCGAGGTCGCCGCAGAGGGCTTCGACCACGTCCGGTCCCGCATCGAGGAGGCACTGCCGCCGTACCGGGACCGGATCCGGCGGCACCTGACGTCCCTGGCGGACCTCTCCCTGCTGGACGTGTTCACCCAGGAGGCGCGGTCCTGGACCGCCGACGGCCTGGTCCTGATCGGTGACGCCGCCCACACGCACAGTCCGATCGGCGCCCAGGGCATCAACCTGGCGATCCAGGACGCGGTGGTCCTGCATCCGATCCTGATGACGTCTCTCGACGAGGGTGACGCCCGCGCCGAGGTCCTGGGGCGCTTCGCCGAACGGCGCCGTCCCGCCATCCGCAAGGTGATCAAGTTCCAGGCGTTGCAGAGCAAGGCGATGCTGTCCGCCAATCCCGTCGCCGCCTGGGTGCGGCCCCGGCTCGCCCGGGTCGTCAGCAGGACTCCGCTGTTCCGCACGATCCTGCGGCACGTGGCGTACGGCGAGCCCGGCATAGCGCTGGCCTCGGAGCGCTTCCAGGTCAGGTGAGGGCCCGGAGCGCGGTGCCGCGCCGGAGCCGACCTCGGAGGGAGACGCAGGCATGCCTGAGCCCGACCCCGGACCGGCGGAGCTGCCCCTGGCCCTGCTGCTACCGGGACAAGGATCGCAGTACCCCGGCATGGGCACCGGCCTGTACCGGGACGTACCCGCGTTCGCCGCGGCCGTCGACGAGGTTCTCGGGCTCATGGGACCCGCCGGCGCGGAGTTACGGGCGGACTGGCTCAGCGACACGCCTCGGCTGCCGCTGGACCACGTCACCCGCGCCCAGCCGTTGTTGTTCGCGATCGACTACGCGCTGGGCAGCCTGGTGGTACGCGGGGGCAGGCGGCCGACCGTGCTGCTCGGCCACAGCATCGGCGAGGTCGCGGCCGCCGCGCTGTCCGGCGTGTTCACGCTCGACAACGCCGTGCGGCTCGTGATGGACCGGATCGTCCTGCTGGCCCACGCCCCGCCCGGTGGCATGGTCGCGGTGGCGGCCTCCCGGGAGGAGGTCGTGCCGTACCTGTCGCCGGGGGTGGACGTCGGCGCCATCAACGCGCCGCGCCAGACAGTGCTGGCGGGCGCCGCCGGCCCGTTGCGTCGGACCACGTGGGCGCTGCGCCGGGGCGGGTTCACGTGTACGCCGGTCGCCTCGCTCACCCCGTTCCACAGCGAAGCGCTCCGGCCCCTGGTGGAGCGGTCCGCGCTCGGTCCGACCGGCGCACCGGTCCGGCCCCCGGCCATCCCGATCGTCTCCGGTTACACCGCCGGATGGCTCACCGGGGAGACAGCCCTGGACCCGGCGTACTGGACCCGGCATCCCGCCGAGCCGGTGCTGTTCTGGCCGGCGCTCGAATTCCTGCTGGCCGGCGAGCAGTGCCTGCTGCTCGAGTGCGGGCCGGGGCAGGGGCTGACCACACTGGCCCGCCGCCATCCCGTGGTGCGTTCAGGCCGTTGCCCGGCCATGTCGCTGCTGGGCCCCCGCACCCCCGATCCGGAGAACGAGGTCCGGCACTTCCTGACAGTCGCCCGTACGGCGGGATTGAAGCTGCCATGAACCTGCCCCCTCAGCCGCCGGCACCAGGTGCGGCCGACCGAAAGTGAGGAGCAACGATGTCCATTCCTGCCGAGAACCGGCCTGCTGCCGCCCAGGTCCTCGTCGTGGGCGCCGGACCCGTGGGTCTGACCCTGGCGCACGAGCTACTGCGGCGCGGTGTGCGGGTACGCGTCGTCGACGCCCGCGCCGAACCGGCCACCACCAGCCGGGCCATCGCCACCCACCCGCGGACTCTCGAGGTGTACGACCAGATGGGCGTGGCCGCAGACATGCTTGCCCGGGGCCAACGCATCCAGGCGTTCACCCTGCACCACAACGGCAGGACCCTGGCACGGCTGGACGCCGACTACACGCGGATGCCGACGCAGTACCCGTTCACCCTCTGCATCGACCAGGTAGAGACCGAGGCGGTGCTGCGGGCGGCGGTCGCCACGCTGGGCACCGCGGTGGAGTGGAACGTCCGCCTGGACGAGTTCGACGCGGATGACGAGGGCGTGACCGCGTACCTCACCGGCCCGAACGGCCGCGAGGCGGTACGCGTGGACTGGCTGGCCGGCTGCGACGGCGGCCACAGCACCGTCCGGAAGAAGCTGGGTCTGCCGCTGATCGGAAGGTCGAGCGAGACCTGGCTGATCGCCGACGCGGATCTGGACACCGACCTGCCACGCAACAGCATCCACTGGGTCCGCAGCGGCAGCGTCACGATGATGATGGTGCCGATGAGCACCCCGGGGCGGTGGCGCCTGCTGGACACGGTGTCCAAGGACGGCCGCCCGGAGGCGGTGGCGGAGCGCTTCAGCCGCAAGCTCAGCCACGGGCTGGGCGTACCGGTGAAGGTGTCCCGCCCGACGTGGGTCTCGGTCTTCACCTTCCAACAGCGCATGATCGCCGAGATGCGGTCGGGTCGTTGCCTGCTCGCCGGCGACGCGGCCCACGTACACAGTCCCGCGTCCGGGCAGGGCATGAACACCGGTATCCAGGAGGCGTTCAACCTGGCTTGGAAGCTCGCCATGGTGATCGACGGATACGCCGACCCGGCGCTGCTCGACAGCTACTCGCTCGAGCGGGTCCCGGTGGGCCGGGCGCTGCTGCAGTCGACTCGCAGCGCCACGCTGCTGGTGCAGCTGAGGAACGCCCTGGCCGGCGTGGCGCTGCCGGTGGTGTTCTCGGTGATCCGCGCCTTCCCCGCGCTGCGGGTGAAGCTTCAGCGCAAGATCCTCGGCGGTGTGTCCGGGTTGCGCCTGGCTTATCCGGACAGCCCGTTGACGTTCCCGACGGACCGTCCCGGCGCCGGCCCGGCGCCCGGCCAGCGGGTCACCGCGGTGCGCCTGGACAGCGGGAGCGCGGCCTGCCTCGCCCTCGCCGGCCAGCTGCGGACCGGCCGCTGGACGTTGTTCACCGGTGAGGCCGCCTCGGCCGGGGCGCGGCGCTCGACGGTGGGCACGGAGGGCTGGCTCGACACCCGCACCCTCCCTGACGGTCCGTCCTCGCTTGCCGAGACGCTCGGCGTGCCGGACTCCGGCTGGCTGCTGGTACGCCCCGACGGCTACGTCAGCGCCCGGGGCGCGCGGCTGGACGACCGGCTGGAGGTGGCCCTCGCCGCCGCCCGTGGGCTGAACCACGGCCTCGCGCTGACCGGTCGCCCGGGCTGACCCGACCCGCAACCCGCAGTTCGCCTGAGTCGTACCGCACGCACCGGAGGAGAACGCATGCGCCTGCTCGTCACCGGCGGCGCCGGATTCATCGGATCGACCTTCGTCCGTCGCCTGCTGGCGGGCCACCGCGACGTCGCGGTCACGGTCGTCGACCTGCTGACGTACGCCGGGAACATGGCCAACCTGGCGCCCGTCCTCGACGACCCCCGGCTGACGTTCATCCGGGGAGACATCGCCGACGGCGCCATGCTCACGGCCCTCGTCCCCGGCCACGAGGCCATCGTGAACTTCGCCGCCGAAAGCCACGTCGACCGTTCGATCGCGGGCTCCCAGGCCTTCGTCGACACCAACGTGGGCGGCGCCCATGCTCTGCTGCGCGCCGCGCTGCACGCGGGCACCGAACGCTTCGTGCAGGTGTCCACCGACGAGGTGTACGGCTCGATCGAGTTCGGTTCCTGGCACGAGCGCAGCCCGCTCGACCCCAACTCCCCGTACGCGGCCACGAAGGCGGCCGCGGACCTGCTCGCCCTCAGTTTCGCTCGCACGCACGGGCTGCACGTCAGCATCACCCGGTGTGGGAACAACTACGGGCCGCGGCAGCACCCGGAGAAGATGATCCCGTTGTTCATCACGAACCTGCTCGACGGCCTGCCTGTCCCGCTGTACGGCGACGGCCGCAACGTCCGGCACTGGATCCACGTCGACGACCACTGCCGAGCGGTGCAGCTCGTCCTGGAGAAGGGCCTCGCCGGCTCCGTGTACCACGTCGCGGGCGGACAGGAGCTGTCCAACCGCGACGTCACGGAGCGCCTGATCGCCGCATGCGGCGCCGGCGCCGCGAAGGTGCGTGAGGTGGCTGACCGGCCCGGCCACGACTTCCGCTACTCGCTGGCGGGCGACAGCCTGACGTCGCTCGGCTTCGTGCCGCAGGTGCACGTGGACGGGGGCTTCCCGGCGACCGTGGACTGGTACCGCCGCAACCGCAGTTGGTGGGAGCCGCTCAAGGTCGCAGCGGCGACCGGCGGTCGGCGGTGAGGCCCGAACCGGCTGCGGACATAGGAGAAGGGCCCACTCGGGGCCCTTCTCACTGGTCGTCCACGATGACGACGGCTCTCAGTCGGCCACCAGAGCCACCGCCCGGCTCCAGCCGGCGCCCGCGCCCTTGAGTTTGACGGGCAGGCAGGAGATGGTGAACCCGGTCGGGCCCGGCAGCGAGTCGAGGTTGCACAGCCGCTCGATCTGACAGTACTCCCGCCGCCGCCCGGCGAAGTGCGCCGGCCACAGTACCGACGTGTCGCCGCTGCGCTGGTATCGCTCGATCATGTCGCCGAACGGCGCGTCGAGGCTGAAGGCGTCCGTGCCGATCACCACGACACCGAGGTCGAGCAGGAACTCCACGGCGTCGCCGGTCAGGCCGGTGAAGTGGGTGAAGTACTTCGGGCTGCCGGCGTGGGCCGACGCGCCGGTGTTGAGCAGGACTATGTCATAGGGTTCGGGGTCCCGGCCGATCCGGGTCAGCTCCTTCTTGATGACGTCCACGCCAGCGGCCCCGACCGGCTGGCCGCGCAGATCGAGCAGGAAGCCGGGCCGTAGGAACCAGTCGAGCGGCATCTCGTGGATGTGCCGGGGAGTGCCGTACTCCGCGACGGTACCGTAGTGCGACGGCGCGTCGACATGCGTACCGGTGTGGCTGGTCAGGGTGAACGTGTCCAGCGACAACAGCTCGCCGGCGGGCAGGACGGCCGGGTCGAAGTCGACGTCCAGGTGCTTCTTCATCTCCTCGCTCATGTGCCGGGCGCCCTCGGCCGGCGTCATGATCTGGTGGACCACCGGGTCGGGTTCCCACGCCGCGGCGTCCACAGGCGAGGAGAGGTCGATGATGCGCATCGTGATCGCCTCCGCTCAGGCCGCCGGTAGTTCGAAGCCTCCGTCGGCCGTTATGGTCTGGCCCTGGATCCACGCAGCCTCTGGCGTGCAGAGCAGGGCCACGACCCCGGCGACGTCGTCCGGCGTGGTCAGCCGTCCCGCGGGGGTACGCAGGGCGAACGCCTTCAGAACCTCCGGCGGCACGGCGCCGTCTCCCTTGTCGATCTTGGCAGTGGAGATGGCGTTGACCGTCGTCCCGCTGCCGGCGAGCTCTACGGCGAGATACCGGACCAGGGCCTCCAGCGCCGCCTTCGCCATCCCGGCGCCCACATAGCGGGGCACGACGCGGCGCGCACCGATGCTGGAGAGCGCGATAATGCGCCCGGAGCGGCCCGCCATCAGCTTGGCGAGTCGCGGTGCGGCGGAGAGCATCGGCCGCAGGGCGACCGACAACGCGCGCTCGACCGGCACCGGGGTGACGTCGAGCGCCGCCGACGGCCGGAAGAACGCGGTGTTGTGTACGAAGATGTCCAGGCCCCCGAAGCGTTCCTCGGCCTGGTCGAGTACCTTCTGCAGGGCCGCGGTGTCGGCCACGTCGCCCTTGGCCAGGACGGCGTTGCCGGGCAGGCCGTCGAGAGCGCGGACCGCCTCGCGGGCGGCGGTGTCGTCGTGGGCGTAGTTCAGGAGCACGTCGGTGCCGGACAGGCACAGCTTGCGTGCCACGGCGAGGCCGACGCCCCGCGTCGCTCCGGTCACCACCGCGCTGCGGCCGTCCAAGCCGCTGAGCGGCGCGGGGTTCGTCGTCTTGGTCATCGTCTCTCCTTCGGTCGTCCGACGGGTTTCCGGACAGCGCGTACGCACCGCCCGTCGCCGGGCGGTGCGTACACCGGCGGGCTGTTCAGCTTGCGATCGACGCGCGGTCGAGAATCCGGTCCAGAGCCGAGGCGAGCTGCTCCTCCGGCACGTCCGGAAGAACCGGCGACCGCCACGCGACGAACATGTCGGGCCGGACCAGGAGGGCCCCGGCCGACGTCAGGCCGGCCGACGACAGCCACTCGCCGTCGTCGGCGACCTCACACCCCGGGCCGACCCGGTATGCGGGCAGGTCCACACCCGTACGCGCGGCCACCTTTTCCGCCGCGGCGAGCCACTCCGCGCCGTCCGGACCAGTGAGCAGGGCGAACCCGGGGCCGGGCAGGTCGAGGACGGAGATCCGCCGGCCGTCGTGCTCGACCCACGCGTGGGGCACCCGGGTGCCCGGTGAGCCGTCGAGGTTCTCGTCGGCGCGCGACAGCGAGCGCAGCTCGCCCGGCGCGTCGATCACCGCCCCGTCGTGGTACTGGTAGGCGAGGGCGGTGACGAGTGGATCCGCCATCTCGACCGCGGCGCGCTCGCCGTACTTCTCGGCATCCCAGTGCAGGTCCAGGTGGGAGAAGCGCAGGAGCGCCTGGTCCCGGGTGAACTTCATGATGGGCAGCCGTTCGGTCTCGTAGCTGCGCAGCAGTCCCGGCCCGGCGAGACCCTTCACCACGAAGGCCAACTTCCAGGCCAGGTTGCACGCGTCCGCGACGCCGCTGCTCATGCCGAACGCCCCGATGGGCGGGATCGTGTGCGCGGAGTCGCCGGCGAGGACGACGCGGCCCTCGACGACCCGTTCTGCCACCCGGGCCGACATGCGCCAGGGGATCGTGCTGACGATCTCGACCGGGATGTCGTCACGGCCGATCGCCGCCCTGATGAGGTCGACGCAGCGCTCGTGGGGGTAGTCGCCCAGCGTCTCCTCGTCGTCCCGGTAGCTGATGTGGTAGATCCACCGGTCACGGTTGTCGATGGTCAGCAGGATGCCCTCGGAGCGCGGGTTGCTGATCTGGGCGAAGGCGAACTCGTTGCCCCTGACCAGGTCGGCGAGGTCCGCGGTGAAGAGAACATTGATCATCGGGTTACCCAGGCCGGTCGGGCCTCGCATGTCGATCCCGACGGCCCGACGCACAAAGCTGGCGGAGCCGTCGCTGGCCACCAGGTAGTCCGCGCGGACCTCCTGGACGTCCCCGCTGCGGGTGTCGGTGAGCGTGACCGTGACGCCGGACCCGTCCTGGACCATTGCGGTCACCTCGGTGCTGAACCGCAGGACGGCGCCCTTCTCCCGCGCCGCGTCGCACAGCACCTTGTCGATGCGGTCCTGGGCACACGGTCCGATCGGCGTCGGGCTGATCCGCGCGGTCAACTCGGCGACATCCTTCGGTGGGGTGGGAATCCGCGGCGCCGTGGACAGGTCCGTGCCGGCAAGCGTCTCGAGGTCGACCTTGCCGTTACTCGGCATCAGGTCGGCGCTCGCGGCACGGATGCGCTCATCGAGTCCCAGGCTGCGGAAGAACTCCTTCACCGGGGGCTGGACCCCGGTGGCACGGGGGTGAGTGGTCGTACCGGGGTGCCGCTCGGCGAGCAGTACCGGCACGCCGTGGTGAGCGAGAGCGACCGCCATCGAGAGACCGACTGTGCCGGCGCCCACGATCACGACCGGGTAGTGTTCCTGCGACATCATCAGCCTTCCTGCTGGCATCGGGCTACTCCTGGCAATGGTGCTGGCGTCGTCTCGATCCTTCGTCGAGGCTCTCTGGACCGGCTCGCCCGCACGGCCGGGTCGTGCCGGTCCCACACGGAAGGCCGTGCCGCAGTCCTCAAGGTCTGTTCCACCCGGACTCGAGCACGGGAGCGGACAGTCCGGGAGCAGCTTCCCTCCAGCGAGGACGGTGACCATGACGCGAGCAGCAACGCCCCTGCCCGACGCGCCGACCACGGCGACGGCCGTGTTCCAGATGATCACAGGGCACTACCTGTCCACCGCCGTCAACGCCGCGGCCCGCCTCGAGCTCGCCGACGCCATGGCCGACGGCGTTCACGACCACCAGACGCTGGCGCGGCGTACGGGTACGCATCCGGACTCGCTCCTGCGACTGCTGTACCTGCTCGCCTCCGCCGGGCTGCTCACGGACGAGGGCGAGGGCCGGTTTGCGCTCACCGAGGCCGGTCGTCTGCTCCGCAAGGACGCCGACCTTTCGCTGCATGCGGTCGCACTGATGCACGCGGGTCCGGGCCACATCCAGCGCTGGATCTCCCTGCCGGAGCTCTTGCGGGAGCCGCCGAAGGGCAGTGAGGACAAACCGCGCGGCAATCCCTTCGCCCAGATGCCGCCGCACGTCGCGCAGATCTTCCACCGCGCCATGACCTTCTTCTCCCAACACACCAGCGAGGCGGTGGTGCGTTCGTACGACTTCGGCAGGTTCCGCAGCCTCGTCGACGTCGGCGGCGGCGAAGGCACCCTGCTGGCCGCGATCCTTCGGGCGAACCCGGAGCTGCGCGGGACGCTGTTCGACCTACCCTCGGCCGGCGAGGCGGGGCGGCGGACGCTGGCCGAGGCCGGGCTGGCCGGGCGCGGCGAGGTCGTCGATGGCGATTTCTTCACCTCCGTGCCAGCCGGTCACGACGCGTACCTGCTGAAGAGCGTGCTGCACGACTGGGACGACGACGCCAGCCGGACCCTGCTGGCGAACATCCGTGCCGCCATGAAGCCCGACAGTCGGCTGCTGCTGGTGGAGACCATCCGTCCGGACAGGTTCGACACCACCGCGGGCTCGTTGCTGGCCGCGTACAGCCACCTCGGCATGCTGTTCAACGGTGGTGCGGAACGAAGCGAGCGGGAGTTCCGTAGTCTGCTGGGTGGTGCCGGACTCGAGCTGAACGAGATCACCTGGATCCGGCCCGCCTGGTCCGGTGTGGCGAACACCGCAGTGATCGAGGCAGTCGTCGCCTGACCGCCGTGAGGCTCGCCGCCCGGCCCGGCGAGCGCCGTCCGCCGTACCCTGTCCGGTGCGCGTCCGGCACCGGACCACATCCGTACGCCGTTCCCCAGGGGAAACACATGTCAGAACCTTGGACCGAAGAACGCCGTGGCGCCATCGGCGACTTTCTCGGACGTGTCCATGCCGATATCCGTCGCGGGCTCGAATCGACGCTCGAGGAACTCGACGGGGTCATCCGGGGCGGCTCGCCGACGGCGCCCGCCGCGGTCGCCCTGAGGGCGCAACTGGCAATGCACTGTATCGCCGTGTGCGACCTCCTGACCCATCACCACGAGCACGAGGACGATGCCTTCGGGCCGCTGGAAAGGCACATGCCCGAGCTCTCCCCCGCGATCGCCCGCCTGCGGCAGGAGCACCATGTGGTGGCCGAGGCCATCGCGGAACTGCGCGAGCTGATCAGCGGCTTCGAGGCCGGTGAGCGGACCGCCGCCGAGGTACGCGACGACGTCGCCCGGCTCACCGCCGACCTCGAGAAGCACTTCGCCTACGAGGAGGCGCAGCTCATCCCCCCGCTGAACCGACTCGGCGAGCAGGTCGCATGATCGTGCGACGGCTTCCTCCAGTCGGTGGAGGAGGCCGTCGCACGTCGGCGTCCCAGCGCCGTGCCAGGTCAGCCGAGCGCAGTGGCCGGTCCGGGCACCGACCGGACCGGCGAGTCCGCCGGGGGGGGGCTCAGAGCCAGCCCGACTCGCGCATGATACGCAGCGCGTCGACAAGGTTGCGGCCGCCGAGTTTGGACACCGCTGTAGAGAGGTAGTTGCGTACCGTTCCGGTGGAGAGGCTCAGCCGTGCGGCGACCTGCCGGGCTTCCTCGCCGTCCGCCGCCAGCCGCAGCACCTGAAGCTCCCGCTCGGTCAGACGGTGCGGCCGGGCATCGATGGCCGCCAGCGCCGCCTCCGGGTCGATCACCCGCTTGCCGGAGGCGACCGACCGGATCGCGTCGCTGAGCTGTCCCGGGTCGGAGTCCTTCAGCATGAACCCGTGCACGTTGGCGGCGATGGCACGACGCAGGTGGTCCGGCTGTCCCAGGCTCGTCAGAATGATCGTCCGGCAGCCGATGTCCGCTTTATGCAGAGCCGACGCGGCGCTCAGGCCGTCCAGGCCCGGCAGATTGATGTCGACCACCGCAATGTTCGGGCGGGTCTGCCGGGCAGTGGGCATGATCTGGGTCCCGTCCCCGACCTCGGCAACCACCTCGATGCCGAGCTCCAGCTCAAGCAGAGACACCAGCGCCTTGCGCAACATGTACATGTCCTCGGCGATGAGCACCCGAATTGTCACTCTTTCCCCCGTGAGTTGACCTGGCGTGGAGATGTCCCGACGACGATGCTCACCTCAACGCACCGCCGCCGCCCCTCGGGCAGAAGAAGCATCCCGCGTATCCGCTCGACACCCCGGACGAGAGGTGACAGAGAGCCCGGAAGGGCGCTGTTGCGACACGAATGCCTTGACATCGCCGAGCGGGACACCTGGCCTTGACGGAGTGAGTGCTCGCTCCGTAGAGTGCCGTCATGTCTCTTCCACAAGGGGATGCCACGCACAGGGGAACGGCGGCAGTCACACGATGAGCGGCCCACCGGGACGCGGTGGCCCCCGGTGGGCGACGCGCCGGCGACGGCGGCCCCACCAACCACGGGAGAGGCGAGACGCGCCGCCACTTCCGCCGCAGCCGCGACGACGAGGGCACCGGGCGACGCGAGCACGGGCGGCTCACCAGTCGCGACCGGCGCCGCCCTGCGGCACCAGTCATTCGTGACGGCCGCAGGCGGGTTGGATCGGACGACCGACCCGGGAGTGGGACCACGAGACCGCGAACGCCCATCACATCCTCTACCCAGGCGTACGGACCGGAGGGCGATCGCCTCCTAGCGCCCGAGCCACCGTCAACAGTGCTGCCATCAACCAGAGGTATTCGATGACTACCAATGAAATCTACGACGATCTCACTCCGCGGAACCGCAGCATAGCCACTTTCGCCCTCCTGGCTTGCGCATTCCTGGCGATGCTGGACGGCACTGTAATCGTCACCGCCCTTCCCAAGATCGTCGAGCAGGTCGAAGGCGACAGCTCGTGGTTCATCTGGCTGATCACCGGGTACCTGCTCACGTCGTCGGTCAGCGTCCCCATCTACGGGCGCTTCTCGGACCTGTACGGCCGGCGCAGTCTCCTGCTGATCGGACTGTTCATCTTCGTCGCCGGATCGCTCGCCTGCGCGCTCGCTGACTCGATGGTGTTCCTCATCGCCGCTCGGACCGTCCAGGGGCTGGGCGCCGGCGCGCTGCTGACCCTGAGCATGGCGGCCATCCGCGACCTGTACCCGCCCGGGCGTTCGACCGGCATGGTTCGCATGCAGACGGTGCTCGCCATCATGATGATCGTCGGCATGGTCGGCGGCCCGCTGCTGGGCGGCCTGCTCACCGACCACGCCAGCTGGCGGTGGACCTTCCTCATCAACCTGCCGATCGGCGGCACGGCGCTCGTCCTGCTGTCTGCCATCCTCCCGTCGGGGCGCACGGCCCGGGTCACCACCGGAAAGCTGGACGCGCTCGGAATCACGGTGCTCACCGTCAGCCTGTCGCTGCTCACCATCGGACTGAGCATCCAGAGCGACCGCACCGGGAGCCAACAGTTCGGGTGGACCCATCCGGCCGTGGCGTTGCCCCTGCTCGTCGGGCTCGTTCTGCTGGCCGCCCTGGTTCCGGTAGAACGTCGGGCGCAGACGCCGGTCCTGCCTCTGCAGCTGTTGCGCCGCCGAAGCTACACGGCGCTGTTGACCGGTGGCTTCTTCTTCCAGGCAGCCTCGCTGCCGATCAGCTTCATGGTGCCGCTCTACCTGCACGACGTGCGCCATTACTCGGCAAGCTCCTCCGGCGCGCTGTTGCTTCCGCTGTTGATCGGCATGGCGGTCAGCAGCCGACTCACCGCCACCGTCATCCTGAAGACGGGCCGGACGCGACCGGTGCTGCTCGTCGGCGCCTGCCTGCTGACCGCCGGCGCCGTGGGCTTCCTGCTGCTCGACGACAACACGTCCCCCGTCCTCATCGGTGTGTGGCTGACGCTGGCCGGACTGGGCACCGGGCCGGCGATGGGCGGTATCACGATCGCCGCGCAGAACTCGGTGCCGCCGACGGACATCGGTACGGCCACCGCGGGCTCGACCCTCACCAAGCAGATCGGCGGCGTATTCAGTCTCGCGATCGCCCAGACCCTGCTCAACCAGCAGGACGTAGCCACCGGCTTCACCTCCGCCGGGGTAGGCGGCGCGATCGGCTGGCTCGGCGGAACGGCCGGCCTGCTGGCGCTGGTGTCGATGCTCGTCATGCGCGACGTCCTCGTTTTCGTACCTGGCAAATCGTCGCCCAAGGCCATGGCCTTGGCGGAGTCCCGGGCCCAGGATTGAACGGATGCCCCGGGGCCCGCGCCCCCGGTGTAAGGGCGCAGACCGGGGTTCAGGCCACCCGGTCGGCGTTGGCGATCCTCCGGTGCGCCGGATGCCGGGAGCCCGCCACCCGGTCTGGCGCGAAGATCCCATCGAGGCGGGCCTGCTGCTCGGCCGTGAGAGTCAACTCGGTCGCCGCCGCATTGTCCCGGAGGTGCTCGACGCGGCGGCTGCCGGGAATCGGGACGACATCCGGGCCCCGGCCCAGCAACCACGCCAACGAGAGCCGCGCGGGGCTCACCCCCAACTCCGCGGCGAGCCCCGACGCCTCGTCGACCATCGCCCTGTTGTGCCGGAAGTTGGTGCCCTGCAACCGCGGATGGTTCCGGCGGTGATCCCCCTCACCCAACTCCTCCGGGGCCCGCAGCTCGCCGGCAAGGAACCCCTTGCCGAGCGGGCTGTGCGCGATCAGCACCACGCCCAGGTCCCGAGCCGCCGGGAGGATCTCGGCTTCCAGGTGCCGCTCCCACAGCGAGTACTCGCTCTCCACCGCGGCGACGGGGTGCACGGCACAAGCACGACGCAGAATGTCGGCGGACACCTCGGACAGAGCGATCTGCCCGACCTTGCCCTCGGCCTTCAGCTCGGCAAGGGCGCCCACGCTGTCTTCGACCGGCACCTCCCGGTCCACGCGACCCAGGCAGTAGACGTCGACGTGGTCGACGCCGAGCCGGCTCAGCGAGGCGTCGCACGCCTGCCGCAGGTACTCGGGCCGACCGTCGACGACCGTCGGCGGCCCGCCCGGGGTGCGGGACCGCACGCCCCCGCGCGTGACGATCACCGCCTGCTCGCGCCGTCCGGCGAGCCCCCGGCCGAGCAGACGTTCGTTCGCGCCGTCAGCGTAGAAGTCCGCGGTGTCGAAGAGGGTGATCCCGAGGTCGAGCGCGGCGCGGATCGTGGTGATGCACTGCTGTGGGTCGACCGGGCCATACCCACCGGTCATGCCCATGCACCCCACCCCGATGGCGGAGACCTGCGGCCCGGCCGCTCCCAGCTTTCGCTGCCTCATGTGCATCCTTCCGTCGGCGACATCAGGGCCCACGATCGCGACGCCGTCTCGACCAGCGCTCGAACCGCCCGCCCACACGTCCGCTCCTCCGGCCCTCGGCCTCCCGACGTCCACCGGGCGTGGAGTCCGCCTCGAGTCGGCAGTGGCACGGTGCCGGAGCGTCGCAAATTCGCTCGCCCTGCCATCGCGACGCTCGTTGCCGAAGGAGTGCCCGTGTCCCTCGTCACCAGCCAGTCCGTTCACCGCGCCCTGGTGAACGCACCGCAGGACGTCGTGTTCGACCTCATCGCCGACATGAAGGAGCAGCGACGCATCTTCCAGTCGGTGATCCACACCGCCCAGCTCGGGCGCGACGACACCGGCGACCGCGTCGAGCGGTGGTCGTGGATCCGCCCGCTGGACGCGGTGCGGTCCTGGCGCGCCCGCCGGGAGCTGGACCGGTCCGCGGGCCGGATCACGTTCGCGCACGAGAACCCTCCCGCGCCGCTGACCGCCGTCTCCGGTGAGTGGCAGTTCACGGCGCAGCCCGCGGGCGCGACCCTGGTGGAGCTCCGCCACGAGTACGCGTTCGACGACGGGGCACCGGACGGCAAGGAGACGGTCGAGCTGCTCGATCGTGGAAGCGCAGCCCAACTGAACCAGTTGAGCGACTTTGTCGACGCCAAGGCCGACATCGACGAACTTCAGGTGTCGTACGAGTCCGAGCTACTGATCAACGAGCCGATCGAGGACGTGTACACCTACTTCAGCGACGCGAGCCGCTGGAACGAGCGCATTCCGCACTGCCTTGGCGCGACGCTCAAGGAAGAGACCCCCAACCTCCAGGTCGTGACCATGGACGTCCAGGTGCCCAGCGGCGCCGTGCACACCACGAAGCAGGCCCGCGTCTGCTTCCCGAACGAAAAGATCATCTGGCGCCAACTGGAGGGCCTGCCTCCTCTCGACGACGCGCT
Source organism: Micromonospora sp. B11E3 (assembly GCF_039871625.1). Lineage (NCBI taxonomy): Bacteria > Bacillati > Actinomycetota > Actinomycetes > Micromonosporales > Micromonosporaceae > Micromonospora > Micromonospora sp. B11E3. Next base: position 73,816 of record NZ_JBDPMC010000030.1, read on the forward strand.
GTACGGCTACATGCTCTTCACCCAGACCGCCGAGGGCGTGCTGGTGCGTACCGGCCAGACGGAGCTGCTCAAGCGCAACGGCGTGGCCAAGCGTGGCTGGACCGTGGCGGAGGCCAAGCACCACGTGGCCGAGGTCCGGGGCGGCCGCAATCTCGACTCCCTGAAGAGCGCTCAGGAGTACCTGAGCCGGCGGCGGGCCTGAACCGTCCGGCCGCACACCGGTCGTCATCCTCCCGAGGAAGGACCAGACTCATGCCCGAGCCGGCAGAGCACCACACCCGGCACAGCGTCACCGTCAAAGCGTCGGCGGAGACGGTCTACGGCCTCATCGCCGACGTCGAACAGTGGCCGCACGTCTTTTCCCCGACCATTCACGCCGAGCGGCTCGACCGGGACGCCGGCACCGAACGCATCCGCCTGTGGGCCTTGGCCAACGACGAGGTAAAGACGTGGACCTCGCGTCGGGAGTTGGATCGCCCGACGTGGACGATCAGGTTTCGCCAGGAGGTCACGCCGGCACCGGCCGCCGCGATGAGCGGTGAGTGGGTTCTCGTGCCACAGTCCCCCCACGAGACCAAAGTGCTGCTCGACCACCGATTCCGAGCCATCGACGACGCTCCCGACAGCGTCCGGTGGCTCAGGCAGGCGGTCGAGCGCAACAGTGTGTCCGAACTGGGCCGGCTGTGCACGGCTGCGGAACTCGCGGAGGGCATCGACGCGGTCCGGGTCAGTTTCGAGGACTCCGTCCGCATCCGGGGCGACCTCGGCACGGTGTACGAGTTCCTCAACGATGCCGGCCGCTGGCCGCAGCGGCTGCCGCACGTCACGCGGGTCGACCTGAGCGAGAAGGTGCCCGGCATCCAGGACATGGAGATGGACACCCGCACCATCGACGGCGCCACGCACACCACCCGGTCGGTCCGCGTCTGCTTCCCCGGCCGTAGCATCGTCTACAAACAGACGGTGCTACCGGCGGCGATGGCCGCGCACACCGGGGCCTGGCGGCTCGACCAGGACGGCGAGACGGTGGTTGCCACGTCCCAGCACACGGTGGTTCTCGACCGTGCCGGGGTCACCAACCTGCTCGGCCCCGACGCCACCGTCGAGCAGGCGAAGGAGATCGTACGAACGGCGCTCGGCAAGAACAGCCGCACGACGCTGGAGCATGCCCGGCAGTTCGCGGAGGCCCGCCGTGGCTGAGCCGATCACCACGGTGGACGACATGCTGGCGGTCACCGCACGCCGGTACCCGAAGACGACGGCCATCCGGGCCGACTACGGCGACATCACGTACGCGGAGATCGACAAGGCGGCCACCATGTGCGCCGCCGCACTACGTGGGCTGCTCGGCGAGGAGCGCTGTGTGGTGGCCGTTGCCTCGCCCCTGCACCCAGACTTCATGGTCGGCTTCTACGGTACGATCCGCAGCGGCAACATCGCGGCGCCCATCAATCCCAGGTTGCCGCCGCATCTGCTGTATCACATGCTCGCCGCGTCGGACGCCCGGCTCGCCTTCGTCACGACCGAGCTGTTCGCGCAGCTGCGACGGGTCAGGGACCGACTGCCTGGGCTGCGCGAGGCCGTACTCGTCGGTCCCGGGCCGGTCTCGGACGCCAACGACATTCGCACCATCGACGACCTCAGCGCCGCGTACGAGGTGCGGGGCAATGCCATGCCGCCGCCGGTTGCCGTGTCCGCCGACGACGTGGCCTGCATCCATTTCACCAGCGGTACGACCGCGGCGCCGCGCGGCGTCCAGCTCACCCATCGCAATCTGACGGTCAACGCCGGGCAAATCGCCGAGGCGCACCGGCTGGGTCCGGACTCCGTGGTGCTGAACCACCTGCCGAAGTTCCACCTCATGCATCTGAACGCCGTCGTGAAGGTCGGCGGTGTCCATGTGCCGTGCACGTCGCCCGACAACGAGGCCGCGATCAAGCTGGCCAACGCGGTGAGAGCCACGCACTTCTACACCATCCCGATGAAGCTGAACCGGCTGGCCGCCGACCCGGCCCTGCCGGACCTGCGGCTGGACACCGTCCGGATGATCGCCTCCGGCGGCAGCGCCCTCTCCGCCCAGGTGGGCGAGAAGCTGTCCGAGCACTTCGGGATCCCGGTGTTGCAGGGCTACGGCCTGGCGGAGACCTCACCGCTCACCCACTCCGCCACCCCGGACGATCCGCGCCCCGGGTCGGTCGGCCCGGTGGTCACCGGGACGCGGTGCCGGATCGTGGACATGGCGACCGGCGAGGAACTGCCCGTCGGCGGGCGCGGCGAGATTCACGTCCGCGGGCCGCAGGTGATGAAGGGCTACCTCGATCCCCGGGAGCCGAGCCCGATCACGGAGGACGGCTGGCTGGCGACAGGCGACATCGGCCATGTCGACCGCGACGGCTTTCTGTACGTGGTCGACCGCATCAAGGACCTGTTCAAGTGCGACAACCAACTGGTGTCGCCGAGTGAGGTCGAGGAGCTCCTCGAGGCACACGAACTGGTCCGGGAGGCGGCGGTCGTCGACTACCCCGACGACGACAGCGGCGCCGTCGCGAATGCGTTCGTGTCGCTGCGCGAGCTGCCCGAGGGCGCGGACGTCGGGCGAGTCCTCTCCGAGATCGCCGCCTCGGCGGCCCGCGACGTCCCCCACTACCAGCAGGTACGCCATATCGAGCAGGTGGACGCCCTGCCTCGCTCGCCCAACGGCAAGGTGACGCGGCGTGAGCTCAGGGCGGAAATGATCACTCGTCGGGTCTTGCAGACCGATCCGACGGGCCGGCGGCGGCCGAGCGCCGGCGTGCTCGACGAGTCACGGGACCTCAGCGGCCTCGTCACTGTTATCGCGCGATTCAACACGGCCGGGGACCCCAAGGCGTTTGAGAAGGTCTTCCTTGAACACGTGAAGTTCATGCGCAGACAGGACGGCTTTGTGGCCCAGCAGGCGGTCACGCCGGTCGAGGACTCACGGGTCTACGTCAACTTCGGGTGGTGGTCGAGCCAGCAGGCCTTCCAGCAGGTCGTGCAGCACCCGGAGTTCCGCGCGCACCAGGCGGCCATGCGGTCGATGCTCCATTCGGCCGAGATGAATCCCAGCAAGGCCCTGTTCCGGGTTCCCGGCTCCAGGCCGGTGCGACTGGCGATCGGTGCGCCGGTGATGCGGCTCACGACGTACCGCCTGACCGGCGCGCCCGAGGAGTTCGAGTCCGCGTTCGTCGCCCACGCCCGGTACCTCCAGACGTTGCCGGGGTTCGCCTTTACCGACTTGAACCGGTCGATGCAGGATCCCGGCACGTACACGAGCATCGGATACTGGTGGGACACCGAGACGCTGGGGCATGCCGGGGAGCACACCACGTGTCTGCGCCTGGCCGAGCACGCCGACGTCAGCGTCGAGCGGGTCGAGCACGTCGCGGGCAACCAGCCGTTACGCCCGTAGCGGGCCGCTGTATGCCGGCGGCACCACACCACAAAACCCAGCAGGAGGTCTAAAGAGCAGATGGTCACCACCGAGCACGGCGGCCACGCCGCCGCACCCCCGGCCGCGAACGCCAACGAGGGCATGGTCGTGTTCTGGCACATCAAGACGCCGGACACGACCGCTGCGCGCAGGTTCTACGAGCAGCTCTTCGGCTGGCAGTTCAATGAGATCAACTACCTGACATTCGCCATCCTGAACCAGGGTCGCATGATGGGCTGCCTCGTCGCCGCCCAGGAGCCCTCCACCTCGCCGGGAAGCGTGCTCTACGTCGAGGTGACCGATCTTCCCGAGGCCCTGCGGCGGGCGACCGAGCTGGGCGCGGAGGTGGTGGCGGAGCCGCTCAACGTCATGGGTACGCGGGCATTCGCCGATATCCGCGACCCGACGGGCACGCTCATCGGTCTGTGGACGGAGAACTGGCAGGGCTGACGACTGAAGCCGCGGCTGCCGGACCGTTGAAGCGGTAACACATCGGAGGCTCACCTCCGCCGGTGCAGCAGGCCGGACCCCCGCCATTCAGAGACCGTCGGGTAACCAGCTCGGAGCGTTCTGTTACGGGGAGACACGGCGATGCCGGGTGCTCGACAAATAGCTCATCCCCGCCATGATCGCGTTGTGTGCGCAACTGCAACTGTGGCGGGGATGACGCCCGTTCATGCTGTCCGTCGAGCTTGACCGATGCGATGCGGGTGGTCCTCGCGCCCTTGATGCCGGTCCGTGACCTGCGCAAAGTCGGCCGGCCGCGCAAGTGGGGAGATCGGTTGATCCTGGAGCGAGGAAGGTCACTACCTGTGCCGCAACGGTCACCCGTCCAGGTCGAACTGCCCCGAAACCGGCATACCAATTCAAAGCAGCACCAACAGGAAGTGGAATTGAGTCGTACCTCAACACCGTTGCGTTTAGCGCCGTGAGCGGGAGGCAAGCCCCTTTTCGAAGATGGTGATGTCGGGGTGGAAGGTGTAGGTCTGCGTGGTTGCGGGGTGCTGTCCGGCGTTCGGGCTGTACTTGCTGGTCGGGTTCTTGCGGGAGCGGGCCTTGATTCGAGGGCGGCGCCAGGCGGGCTGGAGGTCGGCCAGCGCGGCTTGGCCTATCGCGCCGAGGAGGTCGGTTGAGCTGCCGGGAAGGACTGCGCTGGCGGTGGTGATCGTGTCGGCGGCGGCTTCGATGAGGACGGTGAAGCTGATTCGGTCCATGTCCAGGCTGGGCTGGGTGGAGGTGGCGTCTGCTGCCGCGCGGATGAGGGCCTGGTAGGCGGTGAGTAGGGCGTACACCTCCTGCTCGGTCCCGGGGATGCTGCGGGAGCGCAGGACGCGGCCGTCGAGCATGGTCGATTTGATCGAGAAGTATGTGGTTTCGGCCTGTCGGGTAGCTCCGGCGCATTGCTGCGCCGGAGCCCCCTCAGAACCGGACGGGCGGGCTTTCCCCGCATCCGGCTCAAGCAAGCCCTGAAGGGCCGTCGGCAGGTGCAGGTGTG